>JBILWF010000356.1:0-4081 GCA_044370075.1 Chthoniobacteraceae bacterium
TCGAGTTAAACCCTGAATACGAAAGCCCAAAAAAACCATCGTCCCACACCAGCGAAGCGCCCGCCGCCGCCCCGTCACTCTGCGAGGCACTGTTGGGCAACACGCCAGAAACCGATTCCGTCTCGCTATTTGCCTTCCCCCATGCCGAGTGCGTTTCCTTCGGAATCCGCAAATTCGAGGAATTACGGCGGAACCCGTCTAAATGAATTACAACGGGGCCCAGTCCCAGCTTAATCATTCCCGATCCAGAACCACCCCGGTCCACGGAATTGTACCTCCCGTCGAAGGCCCCGCGGATTTTTGTCCCGAGCGCATTTGCCTCGAGCGGTTTTTCCGCGATGCGGCTGTCTATCACGTTCACCACGCCTCCGATACTGTTGGGGCCGTAGAGCAGGCTGGCGGGGCCGCGCACCACCTCGACGCGATCAATGGTAAGGGGGTCAATTGCCACCGCATGATCCGGACTCACGTTGGACAGATCCACGTTCGTGTTGCCGTTGCTGAGAATTTGAACGCGGTCGTCGCTCAATCCACGAATCACCGGGCGGCTGGCAACGGGGCCGAAATAGCTCGAACTGATTCCCGCCTGCTGGCTGAGGGTGTCGCCGAGGGTGGGCTGAAGGCGCAGGCGCAGTTCCTGGTTGCTGAGTACGTTCACCGGCTGAGCCTGCTCGGCCAGCGTGCGCCCAAGCAGACTGGCGGTAACCACCACCGTGTCCATTTGCATGGCGGTGTTGGCGGAGGAGGCGCTCTCACCCGCATGCTGGGCGCGGAGCGAAAGGGCCCCCGTGACGGCGAATAGAGCGGTGGAGAACACGCTGGAAAAACGGGAATTCATGGCGGGCGGTTTTAGTGCAGGCTCACCAAAAACGCAACTGATTTGCAATAAATGGCGCAGAAACTGCGCCTCCCCGGGATATTTCGGTTCTAAAAAAAGTCCCTATACACCGTTTTTTCCGCCCTTTTCAGCTTTCCCAGCGATATCCGGCCGCAAAAACAGAACATGCCGCTTGGGACAGCGGGAAGTTTACAGAGCCCCTGATGCAATTCGGATGCATCCTCAAATCGCTCCTCTGCGCGGAATTCCGCCCGCCCCGGCGCTATGTGCCGCGGGGCAGCACAAACAAAAATACCGCTATCCAGTGCGAGGCGCTGCCTCCGAAAAGAAAAAGCTGCCGCGTCATATGGTGGTACGGAATGGACGGACGCATGTGAAAAACCGATCCGAAAACATAACACAGGAATCCGCCAAGCAGCAGCCAGACAACTCCCGGGGATACCACGGCAAGAAATGGCTTGAGCACCGTCAACCCGGCAAGGGCAAGAAGCGCGTAGGCTCCGATCGAAACCTCCCGGGCTCGTGAATAGCCAGAGATACGCGCCAACGCCCCGGCAAGACAAAGGATCCAAACCGCCGTCAGGACACCGAGTCCCCGGGCACCGCCGAGGCTCACAAGCAAAAACGGCGTGGCCGTAGCCGCGATAAGGATAAAGGTCGCCGCATGCAATGAGCGTGGCATCAAATCCCGCCGCGTGCCCGGAGGTACCCGGCGGAAACGCAACACCGCGGCATAGATCCCCACCAACCCCAGTCCAAATACGGCGGCGCCGAACACATGGGCCGCCGATCCCCGGACTGCGGAAAACACGATCAGAACGATCAGGGCGGCGATGCTGGCGATGAGGCCCCCGCTTTGCGTGAGAATCTGCGCAATCCTCTCCCCGCGACTGTAGGCGCGCACGGGTTTTGGCCCCGCTGCAAAGACGCGCCGCCGCGCGACCACGGCATCAGCCTGCCTGTCGCACCACCGGATCAGCGCACAGGGTCGTGGACTTTGAAATTCTGCCCCAATCCATTCCGATCCGTCCGCGTAGAGCGTTCTGGCGGGCGCGGAGGTGCCCAGCAACCAGTCAAACACAGGCAGCGTAAAAAAGCCGGAAATGCCCTCGTTGCAGTCAATCACGGCGTGATGGCGCAGGTGAAAACCATAGACTCCCCGCCAAAACCCCCCGAACCTGCGGTGTTCCAACAGGGGCATCCATCGATCGAGGGGCCAGTGTTCCACGGCATGGTAGATTTCATACAGGGCAAGCGCGAAACTAATGGCTGCCAACCCCGCAAAAAACCACGGGTAGGACGGGAAAAGGAAGTGAAGAAGCGCGAAGAAAGGCGTCATCACCGCGGCGAATACGGGCAGCGTATACCACGGGAAAAAGGACGCCTCGCCCTGCTCGGGAGTCGTCACCGGGTAAATGTTCTCCACTACGGCGAAAGTACGCCCCTGAGAACTTCGACGCTTTCCGATCCGTGTAAGGGAGTGATGCAGGGTGTGTTGTTTGTAAAATCGGCTCAGGAAAGGAACCACAGGTTTGTGCAGAACGTACCGGTGAAACACAAACTCGAAGAAGCACGTTCCCAAATGAGCCAGACAGAAAGCCGCCGCAAAACGCCACCCCCCTGCCGAGAACTGCGCCTCCCATACCGCGTTTGGCGCAACCAAACGAAACAGACCTACGAGTCCTCCCGCAGAGACAAGGACGGTGAACAAAAACAGCGGCAGCGAGAAATGCTCTTCCTTGCGTCCGCATGAAGGGGTGGATTCAGACATCCCTCCAGTTACCTCCATGCAGGCCGGTAATCAAACGCCGATTGGTGAAAATGCTCCCGCAATCCCACGCTCAAGCCTCCGTGCCCCCCCCCCCAACCCGCATCACTTCACGGATTCCTGATCTGGGTTCCACCACGCGTTCATGCGCGCTTGAAGTTCGCGAACCCGCTCCGGATGGCGCTCGGCAAGGTCCAACGTTTCGCCAGGGTCCGCTTCGAGATCAAACAGCTCCTGCATGACACCCGGGTTTTTGTGACGGTCTCCACCCAGCGAGGGCTTTATTTCAGGGGGATTTTTTCGCCACGACACAAGCTTCCAATTTCCGTGGATGCAGGACCGTGTCCACAGGCTTTTTTCGGGCTCGGCTGCGGAAATCATGTCGTGCGCGTAGTTCGAAAAAAAAAGTGCTTCGCGCGCGGCCACCGCTTTTTCGTCCAGCAGATCGATGCCCGAAACACCCTTCGGAACCGCAACACCAGCGGCACTTAACAGCGTCGGGAAAACATCGATGTTTTGCGCCAGATGCCTCGTCTCAGATCGGGGTGACACCTTGTCCGGCCAGTGAATCACAATGGGCGTCCTCACACCATTTTCATACGGAGTGCACTTGCCGAACTCATTCCACCCGTTGTCAGTAATCAGTAAAACCAGCGTGTTTCGATCCACGCCACGCGTGCGAAGATGCTCCATCAAGGCACCGCAGGTTTCATCAAACCACTCCACCATGGCCAAATATTTTCCATTCTTCCGATCCGCGTATTTTTCCGCCAACCGGGGGGGCGGCGTATGCGGCGTATGCGGCATCATGGGCGCATACCACACGAAAAAAGGTTTCTGGTTTTTCGTGGATTCATCCACGAAATCAAAAATGGGCTGCATGGTCTGCCTCCCAATGGCCAGCGCCTTCCCCCCATGGCGGTCCGTGTCCCCCATGTCCTGGGTGAAACCCGCGTCCGCTGGTTTGCGCATCCAGTACTTTCCGGTGTGCAGGGTGGCATATCCCGCATTCGCCAACTCCTTGGGAAGCAGTGGATACTGAAAGAAACGGTCAAGCCAGTCCTCCCGGGACGCCGATTTCACCGGGTCATTTCCGGTGATGCCGTGTTCGTGGGGATGCCTTCCTGTGAGTATCGAGGCGAGCGACGGGCTGCAGAGCGCAGTGGTCACGTAGCCGCGCTTAAAAGTCAGCCCGCCGGAAGCAAGGCGGTCCAAATGGGGTGTGCGGACATGATTCCCGCCCATAAACCCGTAATCATTCCATGCCTGATCGTCACTGATGATGAGCACGATGTTTGGACGCGCAGGGGCAGCCGCCCGGACGGCACTCACAACGAGAGTAAAAACACAGGCCAAAAAACACCGAAAAAAAAATGCGGTTCTCATTGGTGAAAAGGTCTCTACGCGGGTTGCCTACTTCAAGCCCTCGGCGAGTTTTTTACGATCCGCCTTGCCGTTGGCATTCATAGGAAAAC
>JBILWF010000357.1:0-4078 GCA_044370075.1 Chthoniobacteraceae bacterium
CATGAGTTATTTGGTTAAGGCCCCAACAATCCCCATCATAACCAAGTCCCAGAGCGACACAAATCCGCTCAACAGAATCATGGCCACGATTACAACACTCGTAGAATCAATGAGTTCACGGTACTTTTTGACGCCTTTCTCATTGGGATCCCACGGCCAAGATGCTTTTTGCAGCTCAGCTTTCACTTCCGATAGGAAATTCTGCGTTCTGGAAAACATGGGGATAAAAGTTTGAGGAGTGGGGTTCTTACAAACCGGAAAAACATTTCTTGCGATGGCACGGCAGGAGGGACTCGAACCCCCAACAAGCGGTTTTGGAGACCGCTGCTCTACCAATTGAGCTACTGCCGTAGTAAAATCCTGCTACGGAAACATCCTGCCTGAGGGTCCCTCGGTGAAAATTCCCCCGACCTTGCGGAAGGGGGAATTGATTCGAACAGCTTGGATGTTTGCCGGTGGCGCTTTCACGCCCGCGGGTTGCAGCCAGCGGGAACTAACCGATGTCCGCTACGCGCCCTGCACCCACGGTTCTGCCACCCTCGCGGATCGCGAAACGCATGGTCTTTTCCATGGCAATCGGCGTGATGAGTTCAACCGAGATGCTCACGTTATCACCGGGCATCACCATTTCCACACCCTCGGGCAACGTGACCGAACCGGTCACGTCCGTTGTACGGAAGTAAAACTGGGGGCGATAGTTGTTGAAAAAGGGCGTGTGACGTCCGCCCTCTTCTTTCGAGAGCACGTACACTTCCGCCTTAAACTTCTTGTGCGCCTTGACGGAGCCCGGTTTGGCCAGAACCTGCCC
Organism: Chthoniobacteraceae bacterium; assembly: GCA_044370075.1. Taxonomy (GTDB): domain Bacteria; phylum Verrucomicrobiota; class Verrucomicrobiia; order Chthoniobacterales; family Chthoniobacteraceae; genus Chth-196. The sequence goes on from JBILWF010000357.1 coordinate 809, forward strand.
GCGTTCCACGTCCTCCTTTTTGATCCCGCGCAACAACACACCCACGTTGTCTCCAGCGCGTGCCTCGTCGAGAAGCTTACGGAACATTTCAATGTCAGTCACCGTCGTCTTCACCGTGTCCTTCAACCCGATAAGTTCGACTTCCTCCATTTTTTTGAGGATGCCGCGTTCAACGCGTCCCGTGGCCACCGTTCCACGACCCTCAATGTTGAAGACGTCTTCGATGGGCATCAGGAAGGGCTGGTCAACCGGACGTTCCGGGAGCGGGATGTACTCGTCCACGGCATCCATGAGATCCTGAATGCACTTGGCAGCCGGACTCGCCGGGTCGCCCGACTCCAGAGCGGCTTTCGCAGAACCCTTCACAATCGGAATGGTATCGCCGGGAAATTCGTAGGAATTGAGGAGGTCACGCACCTCCATCTCAACCAACTCCAGCAACTCGGGGTCATCCACCATGTCGCACTTGTTCAGGAATACTACAATCGCGGGCACCCCCACCTGGCGGGCCAACAAAATGTGCTCGCGCGTCTGAGGCATCGGACCGTCCGCAGCACTGCAAACCAAGATCGCGCCGTCCATCTGGGCGGCGCCGGTGATCATGTTCTTCACATAATCCGCGTGGCCGGGGCAATCCACATGAGCGTAGTGACGCTTGTCGGTCTGGTACTCAACGTGGGCCGTGTTGATTGTGATGCCGCGCTCCTTTTCTTCAGGGGCTGCATCGATTTCATCATACTTCTTGGCTTCCGCGTATCCCTTCTTGGAAAGGATGGTTGTAATTGCGGCAGTCAGGGTTGTCTTACCGTGGTCCACGTGGCCGATCGTGCCAACGTTGACGTGCGGTTTCGTGCGTTCGAATTGCGCCTTGGCCATAGGTCAGTGGTTTTTCTAGTTGTTTATTTCGAGTGAATCAAAGCGGTCGCTGCAGCAAGGGGAGCCTGGGACCGGGATTGAACCGGCGACCTCGTCCTTACCAAGGACGTGCTCTACCGACTGAGCTACCCAGGCACTTGCTGCTCTCGCGCAAGGCTCGCTTTCGCGGGACCTTCCTGCGAGACTGAAATGCTCAGCCCCCCACAAAGCTCGCCGAAAAAGCGGACGCGCAACCTAGCAAAGGGGGGCTTGCTGTCAACAGATTCCTCCAAACTGCACCGGACAAAGTCGTCGACAGGGCGGTTTCTTCATACCACGCCACTCCAGGGTGCGATCTTTTTGCCTTGCCATCCGCGTCGCCCGCGGTCTTTTCACAAATATTCGGCGGGCTGCGCCCCACAAGCGTGGCTCCACCCCTTCCATGGACCTGACCTCTTACCTCAAATCGAAGACAGCGCGCATCGACAAAGCTTTGGACCACTACCTGCCCAAAGCCGCGGTGAGGCCAAAAACCATTCACAAAGCACTACGCTACAGCGTTTTTGCAGGTGGAAAACGGCTCCGTCCGATTCTCGCCCTCGCGGCTGCCGAAGTCTGTGGCGGCGCCGAATCGCATGCGCTCCCCGCGGCCTGCGCCGTGGAATGCGTCCACACCCACTCCCTCATCCATGATGATCTGCCCTGTATGGATGACGATGACCTCCGCCGCGGCCGTCCCACCAACCACAAGGTCTTCGGAGAAGGCATCGCTGTCCTCGCCGGGGACGCCCTGCTCACGGTGGCCTTTGAAATTCTTGCCTCCATCCCGGCGACACCGCGGTATGGCACCGCGGATTTTCTGCGGGAGCTCGCGCACAGTGCGGGAAGCCGCCTTCTAATCGCCGGTCAGGTTATGGATTTGGAAAGCGAAGGGCGTCCGATCTCACGCTCCGAGCTGCGCTTTATCCACGAGGCAAAAACCGCCGCTCTCCTGGCTTCCTCCCTGCGCCTGGGTGCCATGAGCGCGAACGCCTCTCCAGCCAGAGTGCGAAACCTCACCGAGTTCGGAAACTCCCTCGGCCTCGCCTTTCAAGTCACCGATGACATTCTCGACGTGACGCAAACCACCGAAAAGCTCGGAAAAACAGCAGGAAAAGACCTCGCTTCCATCAAGGCCACCTATCCGTCCCTGTTCGGCCTCGAACAGTCCCGCAAGATCGCCCGGGACCTCACAAAAAAAGCGCGTGACGCCCTCAAACCGTTCGGAAGAAAAGCAGCCGTTCTCCATGCCCTCGCAGACATGCTCGTGGGCAGGGATCACTGACACGACAAGTCCACGGCCCCCGTCTACGCCCCCCCCTGCATCGCAAACTGGATTAAACGCGCCACATCCCGCTGATGCGTCGCCCCCAGATCGGCCCAGGCTTTTTCCGAGCCGATAAGAACCGCGCCATCCCGTGCATCCGGGACTGCAAGCCCGTGACTGCCGCGAACCATGCGCGCATCCAAGGAACATGGATCCAGCACGTACCGGAATCCTAATTTTTTTCGCATCAACGCTTTAGCAGCCCGAAGCTTGCCACCTCGGGGGTCAAAAAACAGTTCCCGCGGATCGTATCCCGGTTTTTTATGAATCTCCACACACCGCGCGAAATCCGGTTTTCTCGCATCCTGCTCCCAGTAATCAAAGGCAAACCATTTGTCCGGCTCGCACAAAATAATGAGCTCTCCACTCCGCGCATGATTCAATCCCAAATCCGCGCGCTCTTCGCCCCCATAAACCGCCGCGATTCCGGGGACTTTCTCCAAACAGGACCGCACCGGGGCTACATCGCCCGGATTTTTCACATACACATGAGCCAGTTGATGGTCGCATACGGCGAAAGCCCGAGACATCCCTGAATCAATCAATTCACCTGCGGCATTCCAAGTGACACCCAAAAACCCTTCGGCACGCAGCGCACGATTTGGAAAAACTGCGTCCGAAACCGGCACCAACCCGTACTCACTCACCACCAGCACCGAGGGGGAAAACTTCGAAAGTCGCGTCCGGATGATTCCAACACATTCGTCCAATGCTTTGAGATTCTCCGGCAAATGGTCCCCACGCGGTCCCCTGCGCTGCAAATCGTAGTCCAGATGAGGCAGATAACACAGCCCCAGATCGGGTGTCTGGTGCTCCCAAGCAGTGCAAAAACTCTCCGCTATCCATCGACTGGATCCTATTGCCGCGGTCGGTCCCCAAAATTGAAAAAGGGGAAACTCACCGTGCTCCCGCAGAAGCACCTCCTTAAGCTGCGGCGGCCATGCATAAAACCCGGGGGATTTGCTTCCATCGTGATGATATACGGGGCGCGGCGTGACCGTTGCCTGAGCCGTCGTGTTCATCGCGTACCACCAAAAATGCTTCAACAC
>JBILWF010000708.1:0-4078 GCA_044370075.1 Chthoniobacteraceae bacterium
CCGCACCGGGATTCGAGCTCGCCTCGGTGACCGGCTGCGGCGGGCGGCTGCAGGGATCGACCTACACCACGGGGCCCGTGGATGCCGATTGCACCGTGGTGGCGGCGTTTCGCCTGCGGCGCTACGCGGTGGCGGCCGTGGCCAGCCCGGCCGGCGCCGTCTCGCCGCAGGCCAGCCAGGTGGAGCATGGCTCGCGCCTGACGGTGACGCTCACCCCGGGTCCCGGCAGCGTGCTCGTGGGCGTGAGCGGGTGCGGCGGCACCCTCGCCGGACTGGCCTACACCTCGGCGCCGCTGACGGCCGATTGCACGATCACGGCCACCTTCGCCCAGCCGCTCACGCTGCTGCAGGGCCTGTCGGCGCCGTGGGGCCTGGCCGAACTGCCCGATGGCCGCCTGCTCGTGACCGAGCGCACCGGCACGCTGGCCGTGATCGACGCCAGCCGCACGGCCGTGGTGTCCCGCCTGGCGCTGCCGCTGGACCTGGCCGTGGAAGGGCAGGGCGGGCTGCTGGACGTGGCGCTGGACCCGGCCTTCGAGCAGGACCCGTGGGTCTACGTGAGCTACACCGAAAGGGGCAGCGGCAGCGAGGCGGGCCTGTTCGGCACGGCGGTGGCGCGCGCGCGGCTGGCGGGCTCGACGCTCAGCGGCTGGCAGGTCATTGCGCGGCAGACTCCCAAGGTCGGGGGTGGCGCCCACTTCGGGTCGCGGCTCGTCTTCCGGCCGGACAAGACCCTCTTCGTGACCTTCGGCGACCGGGGCGCCTCGGCCCTGGCCCAGGACCCGCGCTCGACCGTGGGGAAGGTGATCCGCCTGAACCGGGACGGCAGCCTGCCTGCGGACGCAGCGAACCTGCCGGGGGCCTTGCCCGAGATCTGGAGCCTGGGGCACCGCAACGTGCAGGGCGCGGCGATCCGCCCCGGCACGGGCGAGCTCTGGGCCAACGAGCACGGGCCGCAGGGTGGCGACGAGTTCAACCGCGTCCTGCCCGGCGGCAACTACGGCTGGCCGCTCGTGAGCTATGGCTGCAACTATGGCGACCCCGTGGGGGAGGCGTGCCGCATCGGCGGGGGCGCCCACGGCCCGACGTGGGTCGAGCCGGTGAGCTACTGGGTGCCGACCTCGGTGGCCCCGGCCGGCCTCGTCTTCTACACGGGCAGCCGCTTTGCGGCCTGGCAGGGCCACGCCTTCATGGGCGCGCTGGCGGGTGCGGCCCTGTGGCGCATCGTGCTCGACGGCAACGCCGAGGCCAGCCGCGAGCGGCTCTTCGCCTCGCTGGGCGAGCGCATCCGTGACGTGCGCCAGGGCCGCGACGGGTACCTGTACCTGCTCACCGACAGTGGCAAGCTGGTGCAGGTGCGCGACTGAAGGGAGCGGGCCCGGCAACGCCAGCGGACCGGACTCGCATGCCCGATTGCCCGCGCGCCCGGAGCTCGGCGTGAAGAAGGTCACGCCCGGATCCGGTTTGGCGCGGGCGCATCCCCCCTGGACTCGGGGGGGGGGCCGATGATCTGGGCTGCTGCGTCAAGCGGGCTGCGGCCCCGGAAGGTTCCATCATGCACACGGGTGATCGTCGCTCTGCCTGCCCTGGCGCGGGCCGCCTTGCGCGTGCAGCCGCCTGGGTTCTTGCGCTGGCAGCGGCAGGCGCTGCCGCCCAGAGCGGGCCCTTCACCTTCCAGCCCACGCCGCCAAAGACTGCGGCGGAGCTCAAGCTCTCGGCCGACTTGCGCCTGGTGGCCCAGGGCGGGTCAGCGCCGGGGCACGGTGCGCCCGGTGCAGGATGGGCCAGCGGCGGCGGCTCGAGCCGCCTGGTCAAGGTCATCGTCTCCGCCAACCTTCCCTCCGACCCCAACCTGCTCGCGCTGCGCAACTGGATACGTTCCAGCCCAGACGGCAAGAAGGGGGCGGTGCACTATCGGTACGCCGCCTTCCAGGGCCTGTCGGTGGTGATCCCTGCCGATCGGCTGCTGCAGTTGGCCGCGCAGCCGGGGGTGCGGTACGTGGTGCCGAACCGTGCCGCGCACCGCAGCCAGCTCAGCTACCAGTCGTTGGGCCACACCACGGGCCGGGTGGAGGCCGGAGTGGCCAACGCGGGCCTGACAGGCGCGGGCATCGGCATTGCCGTGCTGGACTCGGGCATCGATTTTCGCCATGCCAGCCTGCCCGACCTGAGCACCGGGCGCAAGGTGGCCGGCCGGGTCGACTTCGTCAGCCTGCGCAAGGGCAATGGCAACGCCTGGGCGCTGGGTCAGGACCTCTCCGACAAGGCCCGGGCCGTGGTGGAGATCACCCCCGACAAGAAGGGTGGGCCCACCGACCTGACACATCCCGGCCGCCTCGCCCCCTGGAACTGGGGCAACAAGGCTCCCTCCAACCCCGATCCCTACGGCCACGGCACCCACGTTGCCGCGGTGGCCGCAGGCAGCGCGGTGCAAGGCGCGGTGCTCTCCGGTGGCCTGGCCCCTGGGGCCCGGCTCTACGACGTGCGGGTGCTCGACGACAACGGGGTCGGTGAACTGGCCGACGTGCTGGCCGGCATCGACTGGGTGCTGCAGCGTGCGCGCCACCCGGCCTACAACATCCGCGTGATGAACCTGAGCCTGGGCATGAGCTCGATGGATTCCTTCCTCGTCGACCCGCTCGCCCGGGCCGCCCGGGGCGCGGTGGCCGCAGGCATCACGGTGGTGGCTGCAGCAGGCAACCTCGGCAAGGATGCCAATGGCCAGCTCGTGTACGGCTCGGTGATGTCGCCCGGCCATGATCCCTCGGTGATCACGGTTGGCGCGGCCAACCTGCGCCAATCGGTGCGCCGCGACGATGACGTCGTGACCCGATTCAGCTCCAAGGGACCGACCCGCGGCCGCCTCTACACGGCCCTGCCGAGCCCGGGCTACAACGGCTGGGTCGACAACCTGCTCAAGCCCGACCTCGTCGCACCCGGCAACCGCATCGTCGCTGCCCTCGGTTCGGACAGTTCCGACCTGCAGACTGGCTGGAACCGGCTGGCGCGCAACACGTCGGCGCTCGTGACCGAAGCTACGCAACAGGGTGCGTTGCAGACGACCACACGCGAGCTCATGGTGCTCAGCGGCACCTCCGTGGCCGCACCTGCCGTGGCCGGTGCCGTGGCCCTGATGCTGGAGGCCAATCCCGGGCTGACGCCCCCGCTCATCAAGGCGATCCTGCAGTACACCGCGACCCCGACCGCCGAGGACAACCTGCTGCAGCAGGGAACGGGCGAGCTCAACGTGCAGGGGGCGCTTGCCCTGGCGCGTGTCCTGCGCACCGATCTGCGCACCGCCATCGAGGCCGGCACGATCCGGCCTGGGGACACGATGCTCAGGCCCGGAGCCGCGCTCCCGGCTCCCTCGGCGGTCATCGCTGGCGGCGCGCAGACGTGGTCGCGTCTGGCCGTGGCCGGCGGCTCGCACCTGGTGCGAGGGGATGCCCTCTTCTCGAGGTACCAGCCCATCTGGGATCACCGCGTCACCTGGGTACGCCGCGCCCTGATCCGGACCACTGTCAACTGGCGCCCCGCCGATGCTACGCTCGGGATCCAGGCCAACAGCGCCGTGCACGTTGTCTCCGAAGCCAGTGTGGGCAACATCACCCTGATCGGTCCGGGCGTGCGGGTGCTCGATGGGCTGGCCAGCCGGGCCGGGAGCGTCTCGGCGATGCTGCGCACCCCGCTCAGCACGCTGATTGCCTGGGCCGATGCCGGCGCGGGTGCAACCCTCACCACGGGAATGGGTTTCAACGCCTCGGGTGTGCACTTTGCCGACAACGCCAACCTGGCCCAGGGCGTGGTGCTCAGCGAGGGCGTCGTGTTGAGCGAGGGGGTGGTGCTCAGCGAAGGGGTGGTGCTCAGTGAAGGTGTGGTGCTGAGCGATGGCGTGGTGCTCAGCGAGGGCGTGGTGCTCAGCGAAGGCGTCGTCCTGAGCGAGGGGGTCGTACTGAGCGAAGGCGTGGTGCTCAGCGAAGGGGTGGTGCTCAGCGAGTAGGTTGGCTGCAGCGCCCGCTCGGTGAAGGAGCGCTGGCGGAAGCGGTGAGATTCGAACTCACGGAGGGGATGAACCCTC
>JBILWF010000359.1:0-4069 GCA_044370075.1 Chthoniobacteraceae bacterium
GTTGGAAGAATCGGGCATGGGTGCAAAGGGGTGATGTCTCGGCGATAGCCTTGGAAGGATGGCGTTGGGGGGAGTGAGCAAATGTCAGGCGACCCGGAGGGGCCGCGCGCAGAGGCTCTTCTAGTGGGCGTGACGCAGTACGAATTGAACCAGCTCCTCGCACTGGAAAAAACCCTGCCAGTGATTGTGGCCCTGTCCTTTCGGGATCACGAGTTCCATGCTGCCCCCAAGCGGTTGGTAGCGCTTGTGGATTTCTCTCGAATTGGCTGCAAGCGGTACGACTTTGTCTTCATCCCCGTGGATTGCAAAAAGCGGAACCTTTGCCGCGGCCAGGGACGCGAGCCGGTCGATCGGATTGTGTTCGGGAAGTTTTTGGGTGAGTTCTTCAGCCGGCATTTTGTACGTCCCTGCTGCCTTCGCGATTCCGGGGTAACTGGCTATGTTGCACACCGGATAGATGCCCGCAAAACCCCCGACCTTTTCCGCATTTTCGGCGGCCCAGCACAGCGTCATAAGCCCGCTCCTGCTGCGCCCCAATAGAACGGGTCTTGTGGAAAATCCGCGGGAACTTGTGAGCTCCGCGTGAAGAGCGGAAAACAGCGCGCGTCCCTCCGGGCTTCCGTAGGATTCGCCGACATCAATCCCGGCGATGGCGATGCCCGCCTGGGTAAAACGTTCGAACATGCACTGTTCCGCGCCACTGGGAAGCCCGTTGAGCGTGGGCGCGTACCAAACCCAGGGCTGGGGTTTCTTCCGTACGCTTTCGGGAGGGAGGATGACAAACGCGACGCGGTTTTCGACAAGGAACGCTTCGCCCGGGAGCGGAAGCTGTTTTTGGGGCGGGGCGCCCTGAAGATGGGAAGCGTCCAGGAAGGCTGCCGATACGAAAAGCGGCAGCAGAGGACGGAGGAACCGGGAGCGTATCATGGGGGGTAGAAGACAGGCTGCGGGCAGTATGCAAAGCGCGCCGTAGTTTCCCAGTAGAATTGGGTTCCGGGCCGATGCGCACAAACCGCAATCCGGTGCGGGGCGCGGAGGATCAGGCGCGTTCTTCGATGTGCACCAGCACCTGCATATCTCGCTCGGGCGGGCCCCAAAAGCTGCCTTTAACGGGCGGGACATCGTGGTAGTCGCGGCCCGCGGCGAGAACGACGTAGTTCTCGTGGGTGAGGCAGTTGTTGGTGGGATCCATGCCATGCCAACCGATGCCGGGCAACCACACCTCCACCCAAGCATGCGTGGCATGGGCCCCGCGGATCTCGGTGCGCCGCGCGTCGTACAGATAACCGCTCACATACCGGGCGGGAATTTGCACCGCGCGGCACAAGGCGAGAAAAAGATGCGCAAAGTCCTGACAGACACCCCGGCGCTCCCTCCAGAAATCCGCGGTGGTGGTGTGAACATCGGTGACACCGCCTTCGTATTTGCAGGTCTGGTAGACATACCGCATCAGGCTTTGAGCGAGGCCAAAGACCGACTTTTCCTCGGCTCGCACATCAATTGCCGCACGCCAAATCTCGGGGCACACATCCACTAGCGAGGTCGGCTGGAGGAAGGGCTCCACCTGCTCCATGGCCTGCGGGTTCTCCAGACTCGAGAGTGGAATGTCGGCTGGGGGACCCTCGCAATAGCGGTCCTTGGTGGTGATGGTGCAGGTGGACTCGATGGAAAGCGAAGTGTGCGGCTCTTCAATCTCGAAATAAGTCACCGGGTTGCCGTGCAGGTCCAGAAAGCGGCGCAGCCGTGTAGAGGGCAGGATGCGCAGTAGAAAAAAGTTTGGATCCTGCCAGAGGCTTTTTTTGGGAGTCAGACGCAGTTCATTCGCATTGCCGTACACCGCGCTGGCGTACCGGTAAAACGTCTGGTGGAGAATGTGCAGCTTCATACATGCCCGGAACGGGCCGTCGGTCGGGAGCGATGCGCCGCAGGCGGTTCATCCCGGTTAGGGGGCAAACCGCTGCGAACAGCACGCTATTGGGAGTCCTGTTGTTGCTGTTGCTGCTGTTGCTGTTTTTGAATGTGATATTCAAAGGGATCAAAATTGCCGGTGCGGGCAATGCTCGTAGCCTCCTGAGGGAGCTTCACATACGTCTCAAAAATCGACTGTCCCAAATCATTCAGCGAGACCTGAAGATCATCGATGTACTCGTGAAGGCCCCTCTCGAGTACGTCTGCAGCCCCCGTGAAATTGAGCCGCGCCAAAAGAGCACCCGCCAGTTTTTCGCACCGGTTGGAATACTGACCGGTGGGTTTGCCAGAAATGTTGTGGAGCATTTCATCCACCATCCGGACGCTGAAACGGACCGAACGCGGAAATTCCGTCGAGAAAACCAGAAGCTCCAAAACGCGCTCCAAACTCATCTCCGTGCCGTTCACGCGCCGGTATGGACCGTGGGCGGAACAGGCCCGCAGGATGGTTCCCCACTGAAGCACTTCGGCGGTGCTGTCGGGTGCGGAGGTGGTTTGTGTTTTTATGTCCAAAAAGCGGCTGGTTTTGTCCGCACGCTCGAGGAAACGTCCCAACTGTAGAAAGTTCCATCCTTCGGTACGGGGAAGCGTGGCGGATGTGATGCCATCAAACTGGAGGGACGACTGGATGATTTTCTCGAAGAAAACCTGTGGGGAACTGGCTAACAGGCGCGGCCCCTCCGGGGAGCTGATATGCAGGTATAGCTCGTTGAGTTCCGTCCACATTTCATCCGAGATTTGATCGCGGGCTGTGCGCGCATTTTCGCGGGCTTCACGGATGCAGCACAAAATCGAATCGGGATTGCGTTCATCCAGGGTCAGAAATCGGCTCGGGTCCCCGGGCTTCGCATCGGGATTTAACAGACGGAAGGATCCTTCAAGTGCGGTCGCGGAGAGCACGGGCATCCAGTAAGCATCCGGGTCCTGCGAACCGAGGGCTGCTCCGTCGAGAAGAAGTTCAACGCTGACCTGCATCAGGCGGGCAAGGTTTTCGGCCCGCTCCATGTAGCGGGACATCCAGTAGAGGTTATCAGCAACGCGGGAGAGCATAAGAAGATGTCGGGGGATTTAGTTGGTAAGAACCCAAGTGTCTTTGCTGCCTCCGCCTTGCGAGGAGTTCACCACGAGCGAACCGCGCGTGAGCGCAACGCGGGTGAGGCCTCCCGGAAGCACCTTGATAGATTCCCCGCACAAAATGAAGGGACGCAGGTCCACATGGCGGCCCTCAAGTCCGCCGTCTATCAGCGTGGGATGCTGGGAGAAATACACCACGGGTTGCGCGATGTAATTGCGCGGTGCCGCTTCGATTTTCGCGTGGAATTCGGCGATTTCCTCCTTCGTTGCGCGCGGTCCGATGAGCATTCCGTAGCCTCCGCTCTCGTTTGCTGCCTTCACGACCAGCTCGGGCAGATGTTCCAAAATGTATTTTTTGTCCGAGTCCCGCCACGCCAGATACGTGGGGACCTGGTCCAGTATCGGCTCCTGGCCCAAATAGTAGTCAATCATGTCCGGCACATACGCGTAGGTCACCTTGTCGTCGGCAACCCCCGTTCCGATAGCATTGGCAAGCGCCACGTTTCCGCGGCGCACCGCCTCCACCAATCCGGGAACCCCGAGCATGGAGTCTTTGCGAAAGACGCGCGGATCGAGGAAATCATCGTCAATGCGGCGATAAATCACGTCGACCTGTTGCAGCCCGCGTGTGGTGCGCATAAACACGAAGCCGTCCATGACCAGAAGGTCGCGCCCCTCCACGATTTCAATGCCCATCTGCCGCGCGAGAAACGAGTGTTCAAAGTAGGCGCTGTTGTACACGCCGGGCGTGAGCAGGACGCAGTTGGGGTGCGCAGTTTGCCTCGGTGCGATGAACTGCAGCGTCGCAAGCAAGTCCGCGGGATAGGTATCCACCGAGCGTACGCCGGCTTTCCCAAAAAGTTGGGGCAGAACTCGTTTCATTGCCGAGCGGTTTTCCAAAACATAGGAAACCCCGGATGGACAACGTCCGTTGTCCTCGAGCACCAGATACCGCCCGTCGCGGTCCCGAATCAGATCCGTCCCACACACATGGATGTACGTATCGCGTGGAACCGAGGTACCCACA
>JBILWF010000360.1:0-4068 GCA_044370075.1 Chthoniobacteraceae bacterium
AACGCGCCAGCGAGTTTTGAATCCATCCGGGTCCGAAAAATCTTCGCTCCAGCGGGAGAGATCCGGCTGTGCAGCGGCGATGCATGGCGCGAGGAAAGCGGTAAAAGAGAGGGTGCGAAGGAGGGATTTCATGGGGGATGGAGAAGTGTCGAGCGGCGGATCGGCATCGGTTTTCAGGCGATCAGTTCTTTGAGCGGGCCGGTGCTGTCGCCGTGGCGCTCTGCCGGAACACCGACCCCGTGCAGCAGTGTCAGCCACGCGTTGCAGAGTGGGGTGTCCTTCGGGGTGACAATGTTGTGTCCGAGTTTGATGCCTGCACCGCCGCCGGTCAGCAGGGTGGGACAATTGTCGAGGTTGTGTTCCGTGCGGATGTTGCTGCCGTAGGCGAGAGCCACATGGTCAAAAAGACACGAGCCGTCGGCTTCCTTTGTCGCCTTGAGCTTGTCTATAAATCCAGCAAGAAGAGTGCTTTGGGCAAGATCACGTTGCTGGGAGGCTTCCAGCTTTTCTCCGAGTGTCGAGTGGTAGTGGCTCATGTCGTGCGGCGCCACCTTGATCCCGATGCTCGTGAGCAGCGTGCTCACAGGCTGACGATACGTCATCACCCTTGTGCTGTCGGTCTGCATTGCTGCGAGCATGATGTCATACATGATCTGAATCTCCTCGCGTCCCGCCAGACCGGGCTGCGGTTCGGAAATGGGAGCGTCCGGTCGGGGCACACCGATCCATTTCTCGTCCTTGCTCAAGCGCGTCTCGATGTCGCGGATGCCCTGGAAATATTCGTCGAGCTTAGCCTTGTCCGTTTTGCCCAGGTTGCGTTGGAGCGCTCTCGCATTGCCTAGCACGGTGTCGAGCACGCTCCGTTTCTGGGCGAGCATCGCCTTTTGTTGTTCGATGGGGGTGTTGTCTTTGGCGAAGAGACGGTGGAATGCCTCGACCGGCCCCCGTTGTCCTCCGATGGGTTTGCCGCTGAGGTCCCAGGCCATCGAGAGTCCGGGGCCGTGCCCGGAGCCTTCGGCGTTTTCACTTCCGTTCAGCTGAAGGGAGGAGAAGCGAGTATCGAGCCCGAGCTTCGCTGCCGCGACCTGGTCTGCGGAGATGCTGTTGTGAAAGTTCTGGCCGGGCTCCGCAAACCGATTGGCTCCGGTAAGCCACATGGTGCTGCCCCAATGGCCCTCGTTGGAGTATTTGTTGCAGAGACCCTGCACGATGGAGAAGTCGGCCTTGTGGCGAGCCAAAGGTGCGAGACCGGCCGGAAGCTCGTAGTCGGCTCCCGGCTGTTTGATGTCCGGAAACCAAGATTCGGTTGTGATTCCCCAACCGAACCCGAGGAAGAGGAGTCGCTTCGGGGGCTGGGTTGGCGTCGAGGCTGCCGCCGAGGCAAAACGGCGGAAGCCGAGGGACTCCAGCGTAGGCAGCGCCACCAGGGCGGTCGCGGAGCGCAGAAAATGACGGCGTGAGAGTGGGGGATTCATGAGGGGAGTTTATTTGGACTGGAACTCGTGACTGCGGACCAAGGCGTGGATGAACTCGCGCACGGCGAAGTCTTTTTGGCTCGCCTGAAGCTGCATGTTTTCAAGAAGTGGCTCGTCGCTGAACCCGCACGGGCGTCCGAGCGCGTATTCGATTAGCGCCGAGCTGAATCCGCGTGCGAAGGCATCCGCTCTGGAGGCGATCACGTCCCGGAATTCAAAAAAGTTGGAGAAAGTCGGCCCCTTGTGAAGGGTCGCGGCAGCTTCAATGGTCCACGTTTTTATGGTTTTTGGGTCCGGTTTGCCGGTGGCGTCCTTGGCGAGGGTGCTGTCTTCGGTGCGCCATTGTCCTGCCGCGTCGAAGTTTTCGAGGCCAAAGCCAATGGGATCGATTTTGCGGTGGCAGCTGGCGCATTGCGGGTGCTCTTGGTGGGCAAGGAGCCGTTCTCGGGTGGTGAGGACCTTGCCGGCAAGACGGGTGATGGCGGGAACATTCGCCGGTGCGGGCGGAGGCGGGTCGTGCAGCAGCTTGCGCAGGACCCAGGCGCCGCGCTCGACCGGGCTGGTGTGCTCGCCATTGCCGCCCATGAAATGGATCCCTGCCATGCCCAGCAACCCCCCGCGCGGGGAGTCTTTGGGGAGGCGCACCTCTTCAAAATCATCCCCCACCACACCGGTGATTCCGTAGTAATGCGCGAGCACACGGTTGACCACGACGTAGTCGGACTTGAGGAGGTCGCGGAGACTGGAGTTTTGGGAGAAGAGGTGCAGCAGGGTTTCGTAAATCTCCGCTTTGGCGGCCACCTTCGTGGCGGTGTCGAAGCGCGGATAAAGCGCCCGGTTGACTTCAAAAAAATCGATGCGATCGAGGCCCAGCCACTGGTGGGTGAACGCGCGGAGGGAAGCTTCTGAGCGCGGGTCGTTCAACAGTCGTTCCGTTTCCGCAGCCAGTACCTCCGGTCGGTGTAGGTCACCGGAGGCTGCGAGGCGGCGCAGGGGAGCGTCGGGTGGTGCGGACCAGAGGAAATACGAAAGGCGAGAGGCGAGCTCGAGGTCCGTGAGAGGCCTGCGTTTTTCGTCAGGGGTGGGTTCCGCGAGGTACAGGAACATCGGCGAGGCTAGCACAACCGAGAGGGTTTCCTTGAGAGCCGCGATGGGCTTGTCTCCCGCCTTCCGGCGGACTTCGTAGAGCGAAAGCAGGCCGTCGATGTAGTCCGGAGGTGCTGCGACTCCGCGGAAAGCCTCGAGCGCGAATCGCTCCAATGCGCCGCGAAGTTGTTCGGGAGCGGGGGCTGGCGCCGATTCGTCAAGAGCGAGGCCGAGGGCTGCGATCCCGGGAGGCAGAGGCTTGCCGGCGTCGGGGACGCGCTCAATTTCGATCCAATCAACCCAGAGCACTAGCTCCGGTCCGATGCCGTTGCGTTTGACGGCTGCGTCGCGTTTGCGTCTGCCCTCTTCGTTGGTATCCCAACTGCCCTTTTCGCGGATGAATATCGTTCGGTTCATCATTTCCTGGTTTCCGCGGGTGAGCGTGAGTGGGAATTCCACGATCTGCGGAGCATCCATGGTTCCGGTAATTTCCCGCGTGGCCATGACTTGGCCGGTCCGGGCGTGGATGCCGAAATCGATGAAGCGGCGCTCGGGCGGTGCGTTGTCGGCGGCGGCGACTCGGACTCTGACCACGTAGTTGCCCACGGGCCACTTGGGCGGCACGGGCAGCTCGATGTAATTCACGTTGAGCTCGGCTGGGTGGCGGGTCTGGATTCCCAGGTAGGCTCCGCGGTCCACGGCGGGCTGGCGCAGGTAGTATTGGTGGTAGGAAAGCCAGAGAGCCGAGAGCGAGTCGTTCGCCAAGTCGGCGTCATTTTCTCCCCGCTTGTTGAAACCAAAATCACGCGGGTTGGGAGCGCCCGAAATTTTGGCCCACTCCCGTCGGAGATGCGACGGGTATTTGATCTCCTTGCGAATGCGGGCAACGATTTCCTCGTTTTCTGGCCGCGCGGCAGCCTCCTCAACCGCCTGGACCCACTGCTTGGCGCGCTCCCTGGCATCGATCTGATAATCCACGAACTTCTGGACAATCGGCGTAGTGGTTTCCGCCTCGTAGTGGAGTTTCTGTTCCACTCCTCGGGCAATCAGCCACTCCAGCGCCTCAGTCAGGGCTTCCCGCCCAAGGCTCTGATACTGCTCAAATTGGTTGCCCGACATGAAGAGGTTCGAGCCGACAGTGTCAAAGCCGCCCGCGCCGGTGTCGGAGGGGAGCTCGCTGACGTTGATCTCGGCGCCCAGCAACTCCCGGAGCGTGTTCCGGTACTCGCGACGGTTGAGGCGGCGCATGGTGATGGCCCCTTTCTGGTCGGAGAGGGCTTTCCGAGCGGCCACCATGACATGGGCGAGATCATCCAAAAAATCCGCTTTTTCGGCCCTTTCCGGTTGTTTCTCTTCCTCCGGAGGCATCTCTCCGGCGTTGAGGCTGTTGAGCACTTTCTGCCAGCGCTCTGCGCTTGCGACGCTCTCGATGCCAAAAGGAAGTTCATCCACTCGAAACCTTCCCTTTTGCTTCTCCGGGCCATGGCAGCCCTGACAGTGTTTTTTC
>JBILWF010000361.1:0-4051 GCA_044370075.1 Chthoniobacteraceae bacterium
TTGGCGGTATTGAAAAACCGAAAATTCGTGAGATTGCGCGGAGGCTTGGGTTGAAGGTCGCGGACAAGCAGGACAGCCAAGAGATTTGTTTTGTGCCTGGAAATGACTATAAAGCTTTTCTAAAGAAGCATGTAGGGGAGGAGACATTCCAGCCAGGGGGAATTTATGACAAGAGCGGGCGTCGCTTAGGGGATCACGGCGGCATTGAGATGTTCACAATCGGGCAGCGCAAGGGATTGCCCGGAGGCTCGCCCCAGCCGCTTTACGTCATAGACATCGACCCGGAGACCCGGAGTGTCGTGGTTGGGGAGGCGGAGGATTTGCTCACGTCGGCGTTCGAGATCGACAATGCGGTCTGGAACTTGCCGCAAGGGGAGGAAGCTGACGTGTTCGAGTGCACGGTGAAAATCCGGTATGCGCATGCGGGGGCGCCGGCGTGGATCGAACGCGGGGAGGGGGGGCGCGCCACGGTGCGCCTCGAAACGCCGCAGCGGGCGGTGACGCCCGGGCAGGCCGCCGTTTGTTACCGTGGTGACATGGTGCTCGGGGGCGGCTGGATCACGCGGTTCAAGGCTTAAAACGGCGTCCGAGCCGCCGGGCAGCGAGGCTGGATCACTCGGAATCGGGTTTTTCCCCGGCATCCGTGGGAGCTGTCCCTGGGGAGTGCGGCCCGAATTTGGGAATCATGCGGGGTTTCCACTCGGGTTTGGATAGTTTTCCTTCTGAGCTATACTCCAACAACCTGCTGACGGGAAAAAGGAACATGCCGGGAACGCCCCGCGCGTTGATGCGCGCGTAAAAGCGCATGGCGTCATCCATGAAGTGGAGGTCGCCATGGCCCAGTAGTTGGAATCCGAGCCCCTCGATCCTGAGGTTTTGGGTGTTAAAGGTGCCGTTTTTGACCGTGTACGACGCCGTCGCCTTGTGCGCCATGGTGTAACCGAGGCCTGGAATTACCTGACTGAGTGCGGAGGACAGGGGGCCGAGGAATGGAATCGCAAAGACGTTTCCGTCCGTGATGGAGAGTTCGCCGGATCCATCCACGCGGCGTCCGTTGTCGCCTTCGCCCCGCCACAAGAAACTGGTGTTCAGGAGGCCTTTGGAATCGTCGTATCCGGTGTAGAGGCGGCTCAGGGTGGCGAAGTTCATATTGGTGATCCTCAGGGAGGCGCGGTGAACGGGGTTTTCCGGGCTGAGGGAGATTTCGGCATTTCCCTCCAGACGTCCTCCAAACATGGGGCCGCTTAAGCTTTTAATGTGCAGTTTCGCCTGAACGAAGGAGAGCGAGGCGGATACTTTGTCGTAAACCAAATTCCTGCCCGCAAAGGTGTACTCCATCGGACCGGGGCTTTCGATTTCGAGGTCCAAGAAGGTGCGTGCGCGTGTGCGCGGCGCGGCCCGGCCTCTGAGGAGGATCTGAGGTGGGGCACCCTTGAACCGGTACGGGGCGACTTCATCGACCCAGTCCGGCTCAATCATGCGCATGGTTTCAACTGGATTTAGCCGCAGCTTCAGGTCGTGAAAGTAGATGTCATTGTGGGGAATGTCGTACGTGACGCTGCCCTCGCCTTGTCCCTCCGCCCGTTTGAGCTGGAAGGGTCCGATGCCAAGTTGGCCGTCTTTCAAGCGGAGCGGAATGGTTGCTTGTTTAATTGGGATGCCGCGGAAAGCCGAGTTTCCGAGTTGGATCCTGCCCCAGAGCGCCATGTTTTCCAGGTCTGGAGAAGCTCCCGCGGCCTCCAACTCGATCCGCGGAGTGTCGTGGGTGTGAAGCCAGGAAACCGGGCCGTTGCGCCATGAGGCTGGGACGCAGGGCAGGAGTTCCTGCCACTTGAGAGTCGAGGAGATCCGCGCGTGAAAGGCGTCGGGAGTGTGCAGGAAATCTACCTGAAGGGAGGCTCCGCCTTGGGTGACGCGGAATTCGCGGACGGACCATTTTCCCTCACTCCACGCGGCGGCCCCCTGAACCGAATCAAAAGGAGTGCCCGCTACGGAGAGCGGTCCGCTGATCGCGGAGGCGGTGATGCGCAGAGGCGAGTCCTTGAGTGCACCCCTTTGGAAATTGACCGCAAGGGTGGGGCGTTTTTTGAAAACCAACTCCGGGAATCCCTCCGGTGTCAGGCCCAGCTTTGCAACAATATCGATCGGGTCGAGGGTGGATTCGAGCTGGCAGTTGAGCACACCGGTGGTTGGGTCCCATAGCCCGACCGCACGCAGGTTGCCCTGACGGTCTTCGACGGAAATTTCTTCGATTTCCAGAGCATGATTTCGCCACTGGGCTGTGCAGTCGATGCCCTCGATGGGGATGCCCCGAATGCTCAGGTCACTTGCTGTGAAGTGTGCAGTGCAATGCAGGCCTTCGGGAGCGCCCAGATCGCCTTTGAAGTCGAGTTTCAGGACGGGAGCTTCGTCGCGGTACTCAATGTTTTCGAGTTCCCGAAGAATTTTTGGAATGACGTCGGGTACTTTAAATCCGCCGGTTTGTGCCGAGGCGCCCATTTTTTCGGGATTGGCAACGGATCCCTGAGCGCGAATGCGAATGCCCAACAGTTTGGCTTCAGCATGCAGCAGACGGATCTGACGGTGGGGAAGGAGCAGGCGCGCGTTAAGATTTTCAATTTCAATGCGTTTACTTTGGGGATCGCCGCGCTCCAGCGGCAGCGAGAGACGGGCGTCGCGCAGATCCAAGGCGCTCAGAAAATTTCGCCGACGCAGCAGCCTTCCGAAGTCGACGCTCAGGATGATTTGATCCACCGTGGCGAGAACGTTTTTGCGGTCTGCAGACTCAAAAATTTGGACCTCGCTGGCAACGAACCCCCGCCATGGATCAGCTGTTAACCGCTTGAAAGTGATCTCGATTCCTTGCTTGCGAAATTCGGAGAAAACGCGTTCCCGCCACGTCCGGGTCAGGCCTTTTTTTGCCCCGTACCAGCCCAGCCACAGGGTGCACAACGTCGCGACTCCCAAAAAGAGACGGAGTAATTTTCGACCGGTGGAGGAGGCCATGAGAACGAGCCCGATGTTAGCCGTGACAATGGAAGAGTTGCTCCAGTGCGTTGGCTGCCGCGGAAAAACTCAACCGCTGGTTGCCCCGGTCCACGGCCTGCTCCACGGCGCGCTCCCGGTCGTGTCCGTGGTCGAGGAGCAGGGAGGCGATTTGTGTGAGGTCGTTTACGTTGGCTCCGTGGCCGCACAGTTCGGGGAAGGCGATGCGGTCCACCGCTCCGGTTCCGCCCACGCAGGGAATGCGGCACAGCAGCGCGTCCGCGGCGATCCGTCCGATGCCGCCCGAGGAGTCCAGATGAAAGACAATTTTATGAAGGGCGAGTTTGCGCAGGTATTCGGCGTAGGGCAGCCGTTTTTCGATCACCCGCAAAAGCCCCGAATGGTATTCCAGCTGGCGGAGCCAGCGGCGGCCGCGCCATCCGTTGAGGTTAAAAACCGTGACGGGTTCAATCATCTGCCCGGACACCTCCCGGAGCGCGATGAGTGCCTCCAGATGCCGCGCGGTGGGGGTGCGCCAGTCCCAGCTTCCTAGAAAAATGCCCCGGCGCTCCTCGGCTGGGATGGAGAAATCCCATTCAGTTTGCTCCAGCGGAACCGGCGGTGGAATGATCTCTACGTGGAGCAGCCCGCCGGTTCGCAAGATCGGTTCGGCGTCTGCCGTAAGGGCCACTCCGGCGTGCGCACGGTTGCAGACTTCCCGGAACAAACGGAGATCCGAGGGAGAGCGCAGCCAGTTTTCGATCCGGTAGAGGCGGTCGTGCTCCAAAGTCACCACAATGATCTTGCCCTCCCGGCGCAGGTCGATGGTGGCCTGCCGGGCCGCCTTGAGGTCACGCCCTACCACGAGCAAAACGCGGCGCTCGTCCTTCGGAATGTGGGCGCTCTTCCGGTAGAGGCCGCCGCCCGTGCAGGCAGCGAAACCTGCCAGGCCAAGCGGTGGCGGACTGGTCTTTGCCGGGGAACCTGCAAAATCGGCGTACTCCGTGGACTGGGAAATACCGGGTTGGAGGACACACAATTTCATGGGGATGGTTGCGGAAAACGT
>JBILWF010000362.1:0-4037 GCA_044370075.1 Chthoniobacteraceae bacterium
GATTTGCGCGGAGCATCCGCACAATTCTTGGAATGTCGATGGAGGGCAGTGATCCCCCTCCTTCCGATCCGGTGAGCACCCGTCCGAAATGAAGCGGGAGCGTGTGCAGTTGCACCCGCTTGTCATGGGGCATCACCCCGAACAGAACGGTGTGTCCTTGGGCGTGGGTGAGCCGGTAGCATTGCTCGATGACGGTGGGCTGCCCCGTGCCGTCCACCACCACGTCCGCACCCTGTGCGCCAACCACCTCGAGAATGGCCTCGTCCAGATTCGGTGTTTTACCTGCGTTGAACGTCGCGGTGGCGCCGTATTCGGACGCCTTGCGCAGCTTGGGGTCATGCAGGTCCACCGCGACAATCGGATGGGCTCCCGCAAGGTGCGCACCCAGAATTGCTCCCAGGCCGATGCCGCCGGCGCCAAAGAACACGGCTGACTGGCCGATCGTGAGGCGCGCATCGCGGGTCACGACGCCAAAACCCGTGGTGAGTGTATCCGCGAGTAAGGCTGCTGTTTCGAAGGAGATCTCCGGCGGGACCACCGTGAGGCGGTTTTCTGAGATGACGCTGTACTGCTGGAAGGTCGTGATGTTTCCCGCGTTCACGATCTTCGATCCCCAGAGGTAGCGGGTGGGGCGGGCCTGAATGCCGCGGCCCGGCCGCCAGTGGACCACAACGTGGTCGCCGGGACGCACGTGGGAGACCTCGGGACCTGTTTCAAGCACGACCCCGCCCGCCTCGTGACCGAGCAAGTGTGGCAGGTATTTGTCCGGACCTTTGACGCCGTCTATCTCTCCCAATTGGGAGCCGCAGATGCGGCTGACTTTAATTTCCACCAATACCTGGCCAAACCCGAGCGATGGAAGCTCAACCTCGTCCACCACCAGCGGTTTGTGTTGCTCAACTAAAATGGCGGCCTGGGTTTTCATTCAAAAAAAATGAAGGAATGATCCCCCGTGTAACCGGTTTGGTGAAACCACCATTCCCATTCCTCGGGAGCTGCAAACGTGCGGCAGGTCAGCTGCCAGTATAGAAGATTGGCCTTCTCGGACTCGTTGCGGAAGGATTCCACGCACAGGTAACGGTGGGTGCGGCCCACGCGCATCATCTCGCGCAACGCGGCATCCAACTCAAAATTCCGGAGGTTGTGATGCGTGTTGATGCCAAACACGAAATCAAAACTGGCATCCGCAAACGGCAGCGAAGCTGCGGTGCCGATCACGATTGAGTCGCGAATCTCGGGTTTGGCGTGTTCCCGGGCGTACGTGGAGATCTCCAAACCGACCACTTCCAAACCTGGAACCGCCTCGGTCAAATCGTAGAGGAGAAATCCCTTTCCACAGCCGACATCCAGCACGCGGTGACCGGGACGCAGCCCGTAGTGCGCAACCATGGCGTCGGCCACCTTGCGCCAGCGCCCGTCGTACTTCATCCCGCCATACCCCGTGCGACGGTCTCCGTCCCAGTATTCGTAGTCCCACTTTTTGGCGAGTTCCGCCGCGCGTGCCTTGGGGTATTCCGGATCATTTACCCGGGCCAGATAGTCGCGCGCGGTGCTTTTGTGGAGCGGGGAGAGGAAGTCGACGTATGCCATGGAAAACAGCGGGTCTTGGTGAGGGACTACCGCGCAGCGATGCGGTCAAGGATGCGCGCGGCGATAGATTCCGGGGTTAATCCCAGAATGGCGCGCGCATGTTCCTGTTCCCCGTTGCGGTGCAAAAATGCGTCGGGTGTTCCGATGCGCACGAGGCGCGCAAGGGGCCCGTCCTGATCGCAGCGCCACTCCGCGACACTTCCGCCGAGTCCGCCGAGAACCGAGTGTTCCTCAACGGTCGCCACCACTTTCCGTGTCCGGAATATCTCCGCGAGCAAAGCGGTGTTCAGCGGCTTCACGGTGGGAAAACTCCAGACCGCGGCCGAACACCCCCGTTCTGCCAAAATGTCGGCAGTGTGGAGACATTCCTGCAAAAGCGTTCCGGCGCACAGTATGGCCGCATCGGTTCCCGTTCGCAGCTCAAGGGCCTGACCTATCTCCCATTCCGGGGTTTCCCGGTGCACGTTGGGTTCCCCTTTTTTTCCGATGCGGATGTACACGGGGCCCTCGTGGCGGAGTGCGGCGGACAAAGTCATGCGCACCTCCGCGGGATCTGCGGGGGCAAGCACCGCAAGGTCGGGTAACAACCGAAGCATGCCCATTTCCTCGCAGGAGTGGTGTGTGGTCCCAAGCGATGCATAGGAAAGACCGGATCCCGTTCCGACGATGACCACGCGCTGGCGGTGGTAGCAGACATCATCGCGGATCTGCTCGATACACCGGTAGGTGAGAAAGGGCGTGATGGTGTAGACCACGGGGCGCAGCCCGCAGGAGGCCATGCCGGCGGCCATGCTCATCATGTTGGCTTCCGCGACTCCGCAGTTGTAGAATCTTGTGGGGAAACGGTTTTTAAAATCATCGAAAAGCCGGTTCCCAATGTCGCCCGACAATAAAACCACGCTTGGGTCCAACCCCGCGAGTCGTGTGACTTCCTTGGCAAAAGCGTTTCTCATAGCACCCCCAGTTCGCGCCCGGCCGCATCCACCTCCGCGGAAGTCGGGATGCGGTAGTGCCAGTTGTTGTCGTCTTCCATGAAGGAAATACCGCGTCCCTTGACGGTGTGGGCAACAATCGCCGAGGGTCTCCCCGCCGGATCGGTCTCCCGGTTTAGGGCAGCAGCCAGAGCGTGAATGTCATGTCCGTCCACTTCGCATGCGCGCCAGCCAAACGCGCTCCATTTATTGACGAGCGAGGGCAGCGCCATCACTTCATCGCTGCGTCCGGTCGCCTGCCATTTGTTGTAATCAATGACCACGGTCACCGCGGAAAGTTTTTGTGCTGCCGCAAATAGGGCCGATTCCCAAAGGGTTCCTTCGTTGCATTCGCCATCGCTCACACAGGTGATCACGCGGAAGTTGAGCCCTTGAATGCGCCCGGCCAGCGCCATTCCAACACCCGCGGGAAGCCCGTGACCGAGTGACCCCGTGGCCCACTCCACACCGGGAATGCCGTGCGGATGCGGATGTTCGGTGAGAAGCGCGTCGGTCTGTGCAAAATGAGCGAGCAACTCGCCCGAAAAAAAACCCCGTTCCGCCAGCACCGCGTACAGGGCCGAACCGGCGTGCCCTTTGCTTAGAATAAAGCGATCGCGGGTGGGGGCTTTCGGCACGGCCGGATCGATGCGCAAAGCGCACCAGTATGCGGCCACCAAAATGTCTACGCAGGAAAGGCCCGAGCCCAGATGCGGGGCGCCAGACTGGTGCGACATCCGCACCAAGCGGTGCCGGATGCGGCGGCTGAGGGCTTCCAAGGGTTCGCAAGGAGCAGACATGTCGATTTGCAGTGCGGGAAACGCGGGAATTGCTCGGCAGATGCCGGATGCCTGCCGCCTCAGGTGAGGTCTGGAATAGACTTCATGGTTTTGATGTTAAACCACCGGTCTTCCATTTTGAGTTTGCCCGCATGGAAGGCTTCGCTCACCTCGGCAATGGCGTCGGCCACGCGAAACTTCGGTTCGAAGCCGGTGGAAAGCAGTTTTTTAGAGGAAAGCCGGTAGGATCTTGGATCGTTGGAGGGCGTAATGATGATTTCCGCGGGAATCGATTTCGCAACAGTCTGGGCAATCTCGAGAATGGAGATGTTTTCGAAGCCCGCGTTGTAGACCCCGGACACCGCGGATCCTTTTTCGAGGAGGTGCAGATACACGCGGATCATGTCCCGAAGATGAATGTTGGGCCGCGTCTGGTCGCCGCCGAACACCGTGATTTTACCGTTGGCGAGCGCCTGCATGGTGAGCATGTTTACCGACAGATCCAGACGCATCCGCGGGGAGAAGCCGCACACGGTGGCGGGGCGCACGATTTGCACGTGAATGCGGTCTTGGTAGCTCAGCAGCACGCGCTCGCTGATCATTTTGGTTTTGTTGTAGTCTGAGATGGGTACCAGATCGAGTTCCTCGGTCACTTCGGGCTCCTCCTTGACGCCGTACACGCTCCCGGAACTCGCGA
>JBILWF010000363.1:0-4030 GCA_044370075.1 Chthoniobacteraceae bacterium
TCCGGCGCAGCGCGCAGGGATCCGGATGCCCCCCCCACGGAACAAGCGCGGGCGGCCCGACCACGCCACATCGCGCCGTGAACGCGCCCCGGGACACTCCGGCCGCTGTCGAGAAAACGCAGGGCCGTTCGTATTCTTTCCAGAACCCATGCTGTCCCCCGAAAAAGTCGCTGCCAGCCTGTTTGACCGACGCCTCTCCCTGATCGGGTTTATCGCGACGGTCACCCGCGATTTTCACCTGGCGGAGGATCTTTTTCAGGAGACCTGCATCAAGGCCATCGGACGCGCCGCCGAATTCGAGAGCGAGGTGCACCTCCTCCACTGGACCCGCCTGACGGCGCGCAACCGGGCCATCGACACCCTGCGCCGCACCCAAGGCCGATACGATGGCTTTAGCGCCGAAACCCTCGAGATGCTCTCTGCGGAATGGCCCGACGCTCCGGGGGCCGATCCGGCGATGGAGGCGCTGGAACGCTGCCTGCGGAAAATCACGCCCAACAACCAGCGCTTGCTGCGCCTGCGCTACTTTGAGGAGCACTCCTGCTCGGAGGTGGCCGAGCGCATGCAGCGCCACCTCTCGTGGGAATTCCCGAATCGATGGCGATCCGAAAACGTGGGAAAGGCTTTCCACCGAGTTGCGTGTCCCCCCCGACGCCGACTTCGCGCTGGTGAGCTTTAACATCGCCGCCCCCGAACCCCGGGATCCCAGTGCGGTGATCCACTTCGAGGGCAAGTACATCGATGACCTTCAAATCTCCCTTCTCCGCCGCTGACTGGCGCCCTCCCGGATCCCCTCCACTCGCCCCCCTTTCGTCATGCGCCGTCCCTTCTCCGCCGCCCTGCAAAGCACCCTTCTTTTCGTTGCCGTCAACGCACCTTCCGCGGTCGGCGCAGCCGCCACCCCGCCCGCTGCCGCGATTGAATCGCGCCATCTCGACCTCCTCCGGGAGCACTGCTCGGACTGTCACAACGCGCAAAAACAAAAGGGCCATTTCCGCGTCGATACGCTTCCCTCCCGCATCACCTCCGCCGAGGAGGCCGATCGCTGGCAGAAAGTACTCGCGCAACTCAACGCCGGGGAAATGCCTCCCGAAGGCGAAAAACAGCTCCCCGACCAGCCCAAAACCGACCTCCTCGAGGATCTTGCCCACGCGATGGTCATCGCACGCAAATCCCTCGCCGACCGCCAAGGCGCCATTCCCCTGCGGCGCCTCAACCGCCGGGAATACGCCAACACCCTGCGCGAACTCCTCGGTGTTAAAGCCAACGTCAGTAAATTGCCCGCAGACACCGGTGCCGGCCATTTCGACACGGCGGGGGCCGCCCTCTTCATGTCGCAAAACCAGTTCGAACAATACCGCTCCGTCAGCCGCGAGGCTCTCGACGAAGCCTTCGAACTCCAGGCTGCTGCCCCCTTCGCCGGCACCTTTCGGTTCGAAGCGGAAACCACGACCCCAAAAATCCGGGAGGAAACCGAACTCGCCCGCAAACGCAAGGAGGCCAGCGCGAAATGGGCCGCCGCCGTCGACGCCGCAGCCGGCCGGCCCGAGAATGCCGAAATCACCGCCAAAATCCGCGCGTCGGAAAAAACCGATCAACGCTTTCGGGCGCGCTGGCCGGAGATTCCTGGAGCGCCTTCGCCGTTGGAATTCATGCAGTTTCAGCCGGGCATAACGCTCCCGGTGGACATGGCCCTCGTCGCCGATCGCTGGCTAAATGCGTATCTTTTGCCCTCGCAGGAACATTACATCCTCCAGCCCGCCCTCGACCGCGGCGCCTACCTCGGAACCTGGGCGCAGGAACTCAACTCCACGCTCTCGTTCACCATCCCGTATGGATGGCCCCCCGGGGAGTACCGCGTCCGCGTGTGTGTCGGAACCACCGTGCACGCCACCCCGGAACGCTGCTTTTTGGAATTCGGAACCAACGCCCGTAACGGCAGGCTGCTGAGCACGCACGAGGTCACCGGCACGATGGCGAATCCCCAGACCCTCGAAATCCCCCTGAGCCTTGCCCGCAACCAAAGCACCACCGCCGACGGGCAGATCTGGGTGCGCGAACGGGGCAGACACTTCGGAAATCCGCCGTTTGGAAATGCCCTCTCCCAGCGCATTTTTGGATTGGAAAAAAATCGGAACGGGCACGGCCCCGAGTTTGCCCTCTGGGGCGACTGGATGGAGATCGAGCGCATTCCCCAAACCGAAGCCGCTCTTCCCCCCGGATTCGCGGCGCTCGCGATTCCCCACGGTCTCGCCCCGCTCACCCCGTAGGGCAGACGACCGCCGCGCGGCGATGAACTTCCGATCACCCTGTCCCGGGAGAATTGCGTGCTGCGCTCGAACGCTTCACCACCGTAGCCTTCCGGGGAACGCCGCCCGATGCCGATTACCTCGACCGTCTCGCGGCCTTTTACCAAAACGCCCGAAACGACGGCGAAACCCACACCGCCGCGCTTAAGGACACGCTCTCCATTGTCCTCGCCTCGCCGATGTTTCTCTACCTCGCCGAACCCAACCCCGGCCCCCAACCCAAGACGCTTTCCGGCGCAGAACTCGCCACACGCCTCGCGTATTTCCTCTGGAGTGCCCCGCCGGATACCGCCCTCCTGCAGCAGGCTGAATGCGGCGCCCTCCTGCAGCCGCACGTCTTGCGCGCCCAAACCGAGCGCCTTCTCAACGACCCGCGCGCCGCGGACTTCTTCAAGCCCTTTCTTGACCAGTGGCTCTCCCTCGACCGGCTCGACTTTTTTGAGTTCAACGCGCTGCTTCACCCCAAATTCGACGCCTCCGTCAAACTCGCCGCGCGCGAGGAAATCCACGAATCCTTCGCCCACCTCCTCCGGCACAACGGCAGTATCCGGCATCTCCTCAAAGCCGACTACGTCATCGCCAACAAGGTTCTCGCGGACTTCTACGGCCTTCCCGACATCCACGGGGATCACTTCCGCAAAATTCCCCTGCCACCGGATTCCCCGCGCGGCGGGCTTCTGGGGATGGCGGCGGTCCTCGCCATGGGGGGCAACGGCGAAAAAACCAACCCCGTTGAGCGCGGCGTCTGGGTCCTGAGAAAGCTCCTCAACACGCCGCCACCGCCCGCTCCCGCCAACGTGCCGCAGCTCGCCCGTCTGGCCGGCAAACTCCTCACCACCCGCGAACGCGCGCTGGCACACCAGGAATTCCCGCAGTGCGCCAGCTGCCACAGGAAAATCGATCCCATCGGCTTCGGTCTTGAAAACTTCGACGCAGCGGGACTCTGGCGCTCCGAGGACACCTTTCAAGTTCTGGACGAAAAGGGCAAGCCCGTCCCTAACGCGGTGAAAACCTGGCAAATCGATCCCTCCGGCGCCTCTACAAAGGGCCGGTGTTTTCCGATTACTTTGCCCTGCGCGAACACATCGCGGCGCAAACCAAACCCTTCGCCCGCGGCTTCGCCGCCGCGCTCCTCGAATACGGACTCGGGCGCGCCTGCGGCTTTAGCGATGAACCCCTCCTCGACGAGATCCTCCAACACGCTGAATCCCACGATCTGGGCCTGCGCGAATTCATCCACGCTCTCGTAAGCAGTCAGGCCTTCGCCCGCAAATAATCCCGTCTCTCAGAACCGCACTCCCATGAACACCCGCCGCCACTTCCTCCGATCCTCCACCACGCTCATCGCCCTGCCTTTTCTCGAATCCCTCGGCTTCCGCCGCTTCGCCTCCGCGGCACCCGTCGCGCCTCCCCCCAAGCGCCTGCTATTTCTTGCCTTCGGCTGGGGCGTCACCGAAGAAATCTGGTACCCGGACCAGCGCACTCCGGGAGCCGACTACACCGTTCCCGAAGCCCTTCAACCGCTGGCCGCTCACAGGCAGGATTTCTCCATCCTGCAAGGCCTCTGGCACCGAAACTCCGACGAAGGCCACGACGGCAGCAGCCGCTGGCTGACCGGAGCCAACCGCCATGCCATGGGCCTCACCGCCTTCAACTCCATTTCCGCCGACCAGGTGGCCGCCGCCCAGCTCGGCCTCGAGACCCGCTTTAATTCGCTACAG
>JBILWF010000364.1:0-4023 GCA_044370075.1 Chthoniobacteraceae bacterium
GAAAACCACGCACTCACGGCGCCCTCGCCTGGGCCGACCACCTCGAATTCCCCGCCCGTTCCGGAGGTCTTCAGCACGGTCTCATCGGTGGACGCAAACTTTACCCAGCGTGTGACATCCTCCACAATGCCGTCCGCGTAGTGGGCGCGGACGATGAAACGCGCCTTTTCGCCCTTGGTCAGCAGCCAGCGTTTCGGGAGGATTTCAAGCTGTGCAAGGGGCGCTTCCTTTTCGAGCGGCCCGGGTGCGCCCGCGGCGATCCATTCCGCAAGCAAGCGGTAGTCGTCCGTGCGAAAATCGAGCCGCTTCCCGCCCTTGTGCGGGGTGGCCACAGTGGGTTTGGTCAGCAACAGACTGCGCAATGGATCGTTTTGCTCCATGCGGCGTCCGCCCGCATCGCGCGTGATGGCGTAGTGGTCTGCCGCGGGGTCGTACCCGGCGAGGCTGAGCCGGAATCCCCCCTTGCCCGCGAGAGCTCCGTGGCAGCCGCCGGTGTTGCAGTTTGACTTGCTCAACACCGGGAGCACGTGGCGGTTGAAGCTCCAGTCCGGCGTTTTTTGGGAGCCGGTGACCTGCACCGGAACTTCGACGGTGTGTCCGCCGGCCCGCACCCGGACTGCAGTTTTTCCATCGGACTTTGGCAGGATGTGCCCCTCGGCGGTGACCTCGGCAACGCGCGGATCGATCGATTCGAAGTGCACTGCGGCGGGGCGCCCCACCGCCTCCCCGGCTTTTTCCAAAAATGGAAGAAGTCCCCCGTCCGGGCCGCCCCCTCGCATTTCCACCAAGGCGGGTTCCACCCGCAGGCTGGCGGAAGCGTCTGCGGCGCGGGAATTTGGAGTGCAAAGGAAAGCAACCAGCGCGCATCCGAGCGCGCCGGATCCAAGGAGACGGGGGCGGATCATAGCGGGGGAGGGCGGCGGGTTAGGTGAAGAGTTCCCGAATGGGATGGCATCCAAAATCGACCAGAGGAAAGGGGCGCCCTGCCGGGCCGGGCAGATGGCTTTGGTGGTCAAAACCCAGGCTGTGGAAAATCGTCGCCACCAGTTCGCCCGGCACGACGGGCCGCTCGGCAGGAAAGCCGCCGATCGGATCGCTTTTGCCGATGACGCGTCCGCCGCGCACTCCGCCCCCGGCAAAGGAAACGGTGAAACACTGCGGCCAGTGGTCGCGTCCTCCGGCGGGATTTACCTTGGGCGTGCGGCCGAACTCGCTCAGCGCTGCAACCAGGGTGTTGCCCAAAAGACCGCGCTGTTTGAGGTCCTCGATCAGGGCCGAATATGCCTGGTCGTAGAGAGGGCAGACCACGTTCTTCATTCCATCGATGGAGGTGAACGGTTTGGAGCCATGGATGTCCCAGGTGGTCTCGCCGAATACGGTGAGGAAGGTGTTCACGGTTACAAAACGAACCCCGTGTTCGACCAAACGCCGGGCCAGCAAACAACATTGCCCAAAGCGGTTGAGTCCGTAGCGTTCCCGAACCGAAAGCGGTTCCTTTTCGAGGTCAAAAGCCGCCCGTGCCTCGGGACTGCTCATGAGCCGGAACGCCGCGTGGAAGTTCTCGTCCATGAGCCGCGCGTCCTCGCTCGCCTCGAAGGCCTTCACGGTTTGATCCACCAGCTGGCGCATGGTCTGGCGCCGCTCGGCGCGCACCGCCCCGATCTGGTCGGGGGGAAGCAGGTCCGGCACCCTGAAGTTCGGCTTGGACGGATCTGCCATCAGCGCAAAGGGATCATGCGCTTTGCCAAGGAAACCTCCCGCCTGACCGTTGGGCAGGTTGCCGCCGCCGCGGCCCATGAGTTCTGGCAGCACGACAAACGGGGGCAGATCGGTTTTGCGTCCCATAAGGTAGCCGGTAACCGAGCCGGCATGCGGCGTTTGAACTCCCCCGGTAAAACGGCGCCCAGTCTGCATGATCTGCCAGCCCGCGTCGTGCACGGCCGCCCCGTCGTGATGACAGGACCGGATGAGGGAAAACTCGTTCGCTATTTTCGCATGCAGCGGCAGCACCTCCGAAATCTGGATTTCCGGCGACTGCGTGCGGATCGGTTTAAACGGACCGCGCACCTCCGCGGGCGCATCGGGTTTCATGTCCCAGAGGTCTACATGACTGGGGCCGCCCAGATTGAAGAGAAGAATGCACGCTTTCTCATCATTCCCCGGGCGGACGGCGCCGGCCTCTTTTGCCGCAAGATACTGGGGAAGCGAGAGTCCGAGGGCCGAAAGCGCGCCCACCTGCAAAAATTCACGGCGCTTCAAATGGCTGCCGCCGCACAATCCGGGAGGGAGGGTGGAAAGGAAGTCGAGCATAGGGTGGCTGATTCAAAAGGGGCCGGGACGAACCGCGGATTGGGATGAAATAGACGCGTCGCACTCTCGTGGAAACTGCAAATTCCGCACGCCCCCCGGGTCCAACCGGCGCGGATGAGATGCCCCGCGGTTTTTGCGGCGTCCGAAAACCGAGGAAGGCGCGCGGCGGGCCCCGGTGCGCGCTACTGAAACTTCAGCTCCACCTTGGGAAGAAGTGCTTTTATTTTCGTCTGGATTTCCCCGGAGAGCGCATTGGGGCGGTTCGCCAGACGGAGGTCCTTGAGGAAGGCGAATCCTGCGAGCTGCGAAACGCGCTCCTCGGTGAGGGGGAGGCCGCCCAGCTCCAGGCTCCGGAGCTGCTTCATGGCGGCCAGAGTCTGGAGGTCCCCGTCGGTGGTTTCCTTGCAGTTGTTCAGAGTGAGCCGTTGGAGGCTTTTGATTTTGGCGACAATTTGCAGGGATTCGGATTTGTCGAAGCCCTCTCCGAGTTGGAGGTATTCGAGGGGGAGGTTGGTGATGTGTTGCAGCGCCGCCGGCGTGGCGAGGGCCCCGATTTCGAGTCCTTTGAGTTTGGAAAGTTTCGCAAGGTGGTGGGCCCCCGCGTCGGTGAACTTGGCGTGGGCAAGGCTTATGCTTTCGAGGTTGGGCAGGTGCGCGCACAGTTCCTTGAGCCCCTCGTCATCGATCCGACTGCCCCGGTGGCTGACACGGGTGAGCTGGGTGAACCCCTCAAACCGGGCGTATGCCCTGCCCGTGATCTGCGTGCCTACGAAGGAAAAGTTCTGCAACTGGTTGAGGCCGGCGAGCTGTTCCATGCCGGCGTCCGTGAGTTTCCCGTTGTTGGTAAATCGAAGGGATTTGAGGTTCTTGAGCTTTGCGACGTGCGGCATCCACTCGTCGTTGAACTTGGTCGAAATGATGTTGAGCGACTCCAGCGCTCCAATGTGTCCCAGGTGTTCAAAAAACGAAGCATCGTAGGGATCTTCCTTCCGGTGGTCATGCGGGCCGGCTCCCGGCACGGCAAGGTCCACCAGCAAGAGGCTCTGGCCGTCCGTGGTTTTTTCAACCTTGCCCCTGGCCGCCTCCACGGCGCGGATTACCGCTTCAACGTGGGGATCTATGGCCCGGGCCTCGAGAGGGAGGAGGGCGGCGCAGAATGTGGCAAGGAGGGCGATGGGTTGTTTCATGGGGTGTGCGTGGTGGGATGTATTCTTTAAGGAGTGGAATTGCGAAACTCCTTTGCAGGGCATCGCTTTTTTGGCGCTTCAGCGGGGGCGTTTGGTGAGCAGAAATCCTAGCAGGTCATTGAGTTCCTCCGGCTTCAAAATTTCCCCAAAAGCTGCCGGCATGAGCGAGGTTTCGGTTTCCTTGCGCGCGCTCACATCGGCCTTGCGGACGCGGATTTCCTGAGCGGCACCGTCGGCCGCAGAGAAGACGAGTTGCTCGCCTTCCTCGCCCCGGGGCAGTCCCGCGACAACCGAGCCATTCGTGAGCGTGAGAAGAGTGAGCCGGAAGGCGCGATCCACGTTGCGGTTCGGGTCGAGAATGTCCTCCAGCAACCGGTCCGCACCCCGCGCCCCCACGCCGTCCAGTTGTGGGCCCAGCACGCCCCCCTGACCCTCCAGAGCGTGGCAGATCGCGCAGTTGCGCGCAAAAACCCCCGCTCCGCGTTCGACGCTCAATTTAGCGGGATCAAACCCGGCGCGTCTGTCG
>JBILWF010000365.1:0-4016 GCA_044370075.1 Chthoniobacteraceae bacterium
GACGAACCCAAACCGGGACTCGCAGGCAGGGAGGAGATCCGCCTCATGTACGATTTGATTGTGGCAGCGTTGCAAACGGATTCGACGCGGGTGCTCACATACCGGCAGCCGGTGGGGACGCTGCTCAAGAGTCTTGATCTCAAAGTCGCCCCGCATGACATGAGCCACTACACGCCGGGGGAACGCACCGAGGCCTCGCAAAAGCGGGACGCCGCACAAAGCGCTTTGCTTGCCGGACTTTTCGACAAGCTCAAAGCGACCAAGGAACCCGACGGTTCAAGTCTCTTTGATCACACCTGCGTGGTGTACGGGAGCAACATCCGCACCATTCACTATCTGGACAACTGTCCCACCGTCGTAGCGGGGGGCGGGGCGGGCATCCAGCTCGGCCGCCATGTGGTGCTCAAGGACAAAAACACACCGCTGTGCAATCTATGGCTCACGCTGCTGAATGGCTGCGGCATCCAAGCCCAGCGGCATGGGGACAGTACGGGCGTGTTGAAAGAACTCCTCGCGTGATAACCCAAGACGGTATCCGGTCCCTCTCACCGCGCCTCTTTCGCTGATTTTTGAAAACACCGCTCCCTCTTCGAGCACAAACGCTCTTCCTCTAATGAAAACAACCGCCCTGCTTTTCCACCTCGCCGCATGCCTGCTTTTGCAGCCCGCCTCGCTCCGCGCACAAAGCGCCACCAAAGGCACCGTCTTGATTCAGGAGGACTTCAGCGGCGGCGAGCTGCGGAAGGACCCAAAGCTCTGGGGCGGAGGCCCCGGCTGGAACGTACCCGACACCTGGGAAATCCGCGACGGGGCCATCGCCTGCATCTACGACGGCAAAAAGCATCCGGGAAAAGCACATGGAAAATCAATCGACCCGCGCTTCAAGGCACACAATGTGCGGGTGTCCTACCGGATCAATTTCGAGGCGGAAGGCGCGATGATGGACATGCTCATAAACGCGCCTCTGCGTCCCGGAAAGCCGGGCAGCGTGCTATGGCATATCGGAGACGTGGTCACGCGCATCGTAAAGCCAGGAGCGCGCGACGACGTGTCGATTGGAGAACGCGATTTTACGCGCGATGAGAATCACCCCGCGCTGAAGGGAAAGACCCTCGATCCTGCCGTGCTGGATCTGCCCGAAGGCACCTTCCGCAGCGCCTACGGGATTCCGGGCGAATCGACGTTCAAGAACGTGGGGCTCGTCCCGGGCAAATGGGTTCAGTTTGTCGTCGAAAATATCGGCACGCAGTGGACGCTTTGGATAGACGGAAAGGAAACACTCTCGCTCCGGCTCAAGCGTTCCGATGTCGAGAAAGAGTCGGTCAACTTCATCGGCTTCGGCCCCTTCCTGCTGGACGACATCCGGATTGAGGAACTCCACGAATGAGGGTGGGCACCGTGCCCGCCCCCCTGCTACCCGGCCCCCTCCCCGGATGATTCGCTCCTGCTGTTTGCGAGCCGTTGTTCCGTTGACGGATCTCACGCAGCTTGCGATTTTTGGGAGGTTCCCCGCGAGGGCAGGCAGCTGCTGTTGTGGAATACCCGCGAAAAAAGTTTTTCCGTGCAAAGTCCACCCCCCATCGAGTCATCCCGTAGCACGCTAGCCCGCTTTCTGTCGGGGGCCTCGGTGCTGGTACTGTGGGCCTCGCGTGCATTCGCAGCGGCGCCACCGGCCGGAAACTTCGAGAAGGACGTCAAAGCGGTTCTTTCCTCGTACTGCGAGCGCTGCCACAACGTTGACAAGGCCAAATCGGGTGTGCGCGTGGACCAACTCGACTCCGGCCTCGAGGACCGGCACCTCAAGCTCTGGACCGAAATCCGGAGGCAAGTCCGGGACGGAGCAATGCCGCCGGAGGACGAAAAGGCGCCCACCGCCGGCGAGCGCGAACGACTGGTTGCCTGGATTGATGCGGGGCTGGCGTTTGCACGTTCGCGGCCACAGCCCAACCTCGGCGTGGTGCGAAGGCTCACGGTGGCGCAGTATCGAAACACGTTGCGAGAACTTCTCGGGCTCGAAGAAGACCTCACCGATCTGCTGCCCCCGGACGCCGTCTCGCGCGATGGCTTTGTGAACAACCGCGAGACGCTGCAGGTTTCGCCACTCCTTCTGGAATCCTACCTTGAAATCGCTGATAAAGCCCTCGACCGAACCCTTGTCGACCCGTTGAAGCGGCCGGTCGTGCAGACCTTCCGCGTGGACTTGGGCGCGAAGATCAATCCGGACCCGTTTTCCGAGAAACTGATCCTCGGGGCGGGCAGCACCCTTCTGGACAACGCGGATTTTGTGGTGTCCCAGATGCAACCCCTCAAGGCGTTTGCATACGACCCCTTTGTGATGCGGACGCAATACCGCTTCATCGAGGGATACGCCGGAAACGCAACCGTCCGCGGATGGCGGGATTACGACAGCATTTACCACGCGGTGTACGCCTGCATGCGCGGCAGTAACGGGTATCCGAAGGGAAACGCCTTCGACATGGTGCCACAGGGTTTGCTTCTGCGTCCGGCGATTCCAAGCGCCGAGATCTTCCGGGTCGACAGCACATACGGTCCGAAGGCGAACTTCAAAATAGCCGTGCGGGAACTGCCGGATCACGGACGTTTCCGCGTGCGCGTGACTGCGGCGCGGTACGAGGACGGGCTGCTGTTAGATGCAGGCACGCCTGCGCAGACAAAGGCGGCCGCGGATTCCATCCCGGTTGAGTCCGCTGATCCCCAGCCGACATTGCAACGCTCGGTGACCATTGCCTCCGCGGGCATCCATCAGATCGATGTTTTCGCAACACAGGCCCCGCAGCCGCCCAAGGACTCAACCGCCAAAAAGGAGTCCAAAAAACCGCGCACGCTGGTACTGCGCCTGGGTGAACGCGAATTCACTGCAACGCTCAAAAATCCGGCGTTTCTTTGCGTGCGTTTGCCGGCGGGGGAGTTGCATCTTTCCGCCCAACTGCTGAACGACAGCAAACTGGAGAGGATTGTCCTCACGCCCCTTGCCGAAAACCACCCTGTGGCACAGCAATTCGCACTGTTTGAAAAACGCGCGCCGAAACTGGGTGTCCACATGGGGTTTCGCAGAGACTGCGGCAGCACCCTTTTTCCGGTTGGGGCCCCCCAGGCGGTGGGAAGCCTAACGCCTTCAACTTTTGTGTTTGAAGGAGCCATCCGCAATTTTCCAAACCCCGAGGTGGAGAAGGATAATGTGAACTACCTTGCCGGGGTGCGCGAGATAGGGGTGCGGAGCGAATACACCGACGGGCGCGAGATGCCGCGTCTTGTGATCCGCTCCGTCGAGTTCGAGGGCCCCTACTACGAAACGTGGCCACCGCAGCAGCACCGGGCGATTTTCGGCAATGCGATCCAGCCCGCGGATCCCGCTTCCGCCGGACGGCAGGTAATCCGGGACTTCGCCGCACGCGCATTCCGCCGTCCTGCGACGCCGGAGGAAGAATCCACGCTGGGTGTCGTGCTGGAGCGTTCGTTGGCTGAAGGGCGTTCGTTCGTGGAATCCGTCAAGGACGCGCTGCGGGTGGTGCTGGCCTCGCCGCAATTTCTTTTCCTGAGCGAAAACAGCCGATCTCCTGATGCGGAGCCCCTTGACCCACACGAGCTGGCCTCAAAATTGTCCTATTTTTTGTGGAACAGCCCGCCGGATGAAACCACGCGCCGGCTTGCCACAGACGGCTCCTTGCGGGCCAATCTCGATGCGGAGGTGAAACGCATGACGGTTGACCCGCGGTTCTCGCGGTTTGCGGGTGAATTCGTGTCCCAGTGGCTTTCGCTAGACAAGTTTCAGGTCCTTGAACCCAAAAGGGAGATGTTTCCGCGGCTAACCCGCGACACACGCACGCATCTGCAACGGGAACCGGTAGAGTTTTTCAAATATCTAGCCCGCAACAACCTACCGGTGAAGAATCTGATTGATTCCGACTTTATGCTCACCAACGAGGTGGTGGCGGGGTACTACGACCTCGGAGAGAAGGTGGACAGCGGTTTTGAGTTTGTAGCGCTGCGCCACA
>JBILWF010000679.1:0-4007 GCA_044370075.1 Chthoniobacteraceae bacterium
CTATCGCGCCGTGGGTACGGTGCACATCTCGCCGGCTCAGAATGTGTTCACTGACTCGTTAAACGTCTCCTTCGGAATTCCGAACCAAGACCCGGATGACATTGAATTTCGCTACACCCTCGATGGCAGCGATCCGACGCTTTTGTCGCCCATCTATACGGAACCTCTGGCGATTACTCAGGATACGTACGTCAAGGTGCGGCCCTTCCGGAAAGGGCTCCGCCACACTCCGTTCAACCTTCCCAGTGAGGAAGCGGGTCAAACCGTGGGCGCTGTCTTTCGCAGGGAAGAGCCCCGCCCTGCACTGCTTCCGGAGAGCGCACCGGAGCAGGGGCTGGCATACGAGTATTTTGAGGGCCCATGGGCTCAACTTTTCACCCAGATCAGCGAGCCGGGAGTACTGGCGTCAAAGGGGCGGGGGAAGGTGAGCCAGATCCTGCTCCCGGCCGAGGTGGAAACCATTCGCGCCACCGACAAAGCGTACGCCCTTCGCTACGACGGCTACATGGACGTTCCGAAGACGGGGGTCTACTCTTTTTATGCGCCGGAACATCTCTACACCCCCACGATAGATGCCGGGTATGACCTGCGAGTGTGGATTGACGGCGAAGAATGGTTTCCTTCACCCACCTTGCACTCGGAAAACGTGTGGCACATCGCCCTCGAAAAGGGACTTCACCACCTCCGGACAACGTGGGTGGATTACCGATGGAAACAGTTCAAAGACGAGTACTGGATGAGCTGGTTTGAGCGACAGATGTGGAAGGGAATTCCCGTGCTGGAAATCAGCGGACCGCATTTAAAAAAACAGCCACTTCCGGCGGGATGGCTCTTCCGGGATCCGCAGGCCGTGGTTTCAAAGTGAATTGGTCCCAGATCCGCATTCAGACCGACCCCCATTGAGGCTAGCTCGACCCCGCTGAGCGCGCCCCGCGGCAAGCCGGATGCGCAGGATGAGAAAACGGGGCGAGAAGCATTTTCTTGCCGGCCCCAAAAATCCAAGTCACGCCGAGGCAAAACTCCATTCAATTCCCGCGCACGCAGCCCTCCTTCCCGCTGGAATACTCTGGTTCGAGGAAGAGTTGTCCCAGATTCTTGGCATCCACGCGGACTTCTGTTCGAAGCTCAGCCGCCACATGACTCAATCCATTGGAAACGAACTGCTTCTCATCTAATATGACGCACGCACGCCGTGTCACATTGGCGAAGATTGAAGGGGCAGCAGAGAAGATCGCAGTGGCACCCACACCACGCTGTTTGCCGTCTTTTCATGCCATTCCCGGAATTATCCTCACGCAGTGTCACCGGTCACTTCAAAATGTACCACTCGCGGTCGAATCAAAATGTACCACCCCGAGGCGTTGGTTTTTTAGACTTGGTGCGTTGTTTTTGGCAAGGATGGGTGGAGTGTTTTTGCGACGGATTGCAGCAGCGATATGCTGCTGCTGTTCCCCCGAGAGGAGGGGCGCGGGGAACCGTGGTTCCCCGTTCTATCGGGGCAGCGTAGCTGCACTTTTTTCCTTCTTGGGCGGAGTTGCGTGGCGCTGGTTTTGTTCGGCTGCTCCCTCCTTGAGACGGTAACTGCGTCCGGTAATGGCGATGATCTCGGCGTGATGCAGCAACCGGTCAAGGATGGCGCTGGCTGCGGGCACATCGCTCAACAACTTGCCCCATTCCTCCACCGGTCGGTTGGAGGTCATCATCGTCGAGCGGTTCTCGTACCGTCGCATGATGATCTCCAGCAGGATCTCACCGCTCTTGGACGGCAGGATCTTCAGCCCCATGTCGTCAATAATCAGCAAATCGGGCTTCAGATAACGATTGAGCAACCGCGTTTCGGCGGCCTGCGTCTCAGGCTCGAGCAGGTCTCGCACAAGGTCGAACACCGAGCGGTAAAGCACCGTAAAGCCTCCCTTCACCGCTTCCCGTCCCACCGATTGCGCGATGTGGCTTTTACCCACCCCGGGCGGTCCCACAAGCAGCACGTCCCGCTTCTCGCGCACGAACTGGCAGGTCGCCAGTTGGTAAACCTGTCCACGGTTGATAGTCGCGTTAAAGCCGAAGTCGAAGTTCTCCAGTGATCGCGTCTCCCGAAAGGCGGCCACTTTGTTGCGGCGCGCGATCAACCGCTGGTTGCGCACGTTGAGTTCGTCTTCGAAGATCAGTTCCAGGAACTCGGCATAGGGTAACCGGTGGGACTCTGCCTCTTGCAGGCGCAGCTCAAGGC
This sequence comes from Chthoniobacteraceae bacterium, assembly GCA_044370075.1. Taxonomy (GTDB): domain Bacteria; phylum Verrucomicrobiota; class Verrucomicrobiia; order Chthoniobacterales; family Chthoniobacteraceae; genus Chth-196. The sequence continues at coordinate 2,228 of JBILWF010000679.1, forward strand.
TGCTCAGTAGCCCGGAGAGGCGCAGCTTGAGGGCTTGCCGTTTGAGGGTGTTGGTTGTGGGAGTCATGGGTTGGGTGGTTGTGCTGGGTTTGGAGGTTGTGTCTGACTGATGAAGTCGCTGTAGGTAATTAGGTTGCGTATCAAGGGATGGCTTTGCGCAAAACCAAAGTCGGTCTGCTCTGTTTGCTGCCCCAAAAGCGCCTTGATCCCCTTGTAGCTGTGGCAGCCGTTCTTGAGCGCCTTGGCGCAGGCGCAGTCCAATGCGCTGGCCGAGTGCTTCCCAACCAGCCTGCACACTCCCATGATCGCCCGGATTGCCTCGGGCCCGCGTGCATCGGCTGCCGCTTGCGCCCACTGGCCACAGTGCTCTCCAAGAAGGGATGCCTGCGCCACCCAGTGCCTGCTCGTACCCCGCACCGGCGTGCTCCACCCGCCCGCGCCAAGGCTGCGGCTAAACCGCCCGGGTTCCTGCCGCGTGTGTATGGCCACCTGTTCCATCCGCTTATTGAAGATGCGCACACAGCGCGCATCCCAGCGCACCCACACTTTGCGGCCTATGAGCTCCGGCGGTGCCTCGTAATAGGCCTTGGCCACTTCCACAAAGCTGTCCCGCCCCACATGACGCTGTCCCTCCATGAAGAACGGGAAGAGGCTCTTGGCGAGGCGCAGCAAGTGCGGCCGTTCCTTTTCAAAACACGCCGCCACCTGCTGGCGCGTGGTGCCATGGATGCGCGTGTCTGCCACCGTGGCCTCCCAGTGCCGCAGGTGCGCGTTGAGCGCCTGCAGGCTGGTGAACACCCGCCCCTTGAGCGCGTTTTTCTTCACGTATCCCACACCCCGCTCCACCTTGCCCTTGTGCTGCGGTGTGTAGGGCCGGCACGGCAACACACTCATGCCATAGTGCCTGCAAAACTCCGCCAGCTTCGGGTTTATCTCCGGGTCATACCAGTCGGCCTTGGTCACCGCCGCCTTGAGGTTGTCCACATTCAAGGTCAGTGGCGCCCCTCCAAAACTGCGCACGGCGTTCTCGAGCACCCGCAGGAACGTCTCCGTGTCCTGCCTCAAAACCGCTTCGCTGTATCCCTTGCGCGAATGGCTCAACACCACCCGAAGCACCCATGTGCGGGTCCGCTTGCCATTTGCCTCCACAATGGGCGCCCCAAGCCCGAAATCCACCTGCGCTTCCTCCCCCGGATTGCACTCCATGCGCCACACACGGGCCGGCTCCTTCACCTTGATCTTGCGCACAAAGCGCTTCACCGACTCATAGGAATTCTGGAACCCGTGCTCGGTTCTCAAGTCCTGATAAATGCTCTGAGCGCTCAATCCCGCATGGACCTTCGACTCCACAATCGAACTCAACGCCTGACACAGACTCCGGCGCCCGCGCGTGGCCTCCTCGCCCTGGAGATCGCCGTCCTGCTCTTGGTTACTTCCAGAGCCGGCGGTCGAAAATCTGGTACACTTTGAATCATCCACGACCGTGGAGCCGGCGGTCGCTTGGGTGGTACACTTTGCCCCCCCTGCGACGTACTCCTTGACCGTTTTCCGGTGGACTCCCAGCTCCCGCGCGATGCGTCGCTGAGCCCACCCCTTCTCATACAGGCTGCGAATTGCTTCTTGTAAACTCACTTTGAGGACATTGGCCATGCCCCAGTCCAAGCGCCCGGATGCGCTCAAATGGAGCCGTTTTTGCCCCTCAAAGGTGGTACATTTTCAACCCGGTTATTCCGACCGCAGGTGGTACACTTTGACCGACCGCTGACACCTTTAGCTCCTT
>JBILWF010000700.1:0-3995 GCA_044370075.1 Chthoniobacteraceae bacterium
CGTGCCCGGCGTGTGGGGCGGAACCCGAACCCGCAGCCTGCAAATTGTGTCTGCGGATCCCGGCGATGCGCGCGGTGGTGGCAGCGGCGGGTTGTACGAGGTGGAGGTAAGCAATGGCGTGTCGCGTGCGGGGAGCGAGCCGGCACGCGTGGTCGTACAGTCGCCGCCGGTGATAGAGAAGGGCCTTTCGGTGAGAAGTGTGAACGCGGGGGATGGCTTGCGGCTTTCCGTGGAGGTGCGCGGAACGGAGCCAATGCAGTACGAGTGGAGCTTTGGCGGACGCGTGGTGTCCACTGCGGGCGCGGTGTGGGAGATTTCACGTGCGGGAGCGGCGGATGCGGGCGAGTACACGGTGCGGGTGCGCAACGCATTTGGGGAGGTGGAAAGCCGCGGGGAAGTGCGCGTGAGCGAGGCTGTGGAGTTGGTGCGCGACCTGCCCTCTGTGGTCACGGTGCGCCGGGGCCGCCGTCTTGCCCTTAGCGTGGAGGCGCGTGGCACGGGGATCGTCTACCGGTGGATGCGCAACGGAAAAGAAGTGTCCGCGGTTAAGGGCCCCGAGTACGTGGTGGAGTCTGCGCAGGAAACGGATGCGGGGGTGTATGAAGTGGAGGTGTCTGGCGTGGGAGACGGGTTCTCAAAGGGGCGCGTGCGTAGCCGGGCCGCGGTTGTCGGGGTGGCGGTGCCGCCCGTGGTGGGTGATTTGGGCGCGGTGCAGGCGAAAGTCGGGGAGCGTGTGGTACTCGCACCGCCGGTGAGCGGGGGAAGCGGCGCGCTGGCGTATGCGTGGTACAGGGATGGAAGGTTGTTGGAGCGCGAGATGGGCGCGTTTTACGTGGTGGACGCGGCGCAAAAGACCGACAGCGGAGAATACCGGCTGGAGGTTTCGGATGAAAATGGAACCTCCGTGGGAGGGGGCAGCCTGTTGGTGGTCGACCCCTTGGAGATCGGGACGCTTGCGGCGGAGGTTGCGGTGTTGCCGCGCACGCGGGTGGGGTGGCGTGTTTCGGCGGCGGGAAGCCTCGGAAGCAGCGTGCGGTACCAATGGCGCTTTAACGGGGAGAATATCCGCGGCGCGACGGCATCGAGTTTGGTGCTGCCGTCGGTGCAGGGGATTCACGCGGGTTTGTATGATGTGGTGGTGCGGCGCGGGAACGAGGTGCGCACCAGCAACGTGAGCCGGTTGCGCGTGCTTGAAGCGCTGCGGATCGTGGAGCATCCGCAACCGCTGCAGAGCGTGGATCCGGGGGCAAGCTTTACGCTGCGGGTGCGTGTGAACGAGAACGGCGCCATGGGAGCAAGCTATCAGTGGATCCGGGGACTCGGGCGGAGTGCGCGCGTGGTGGCGGGAGGAACCGCGGAAGTGCTCGAAGTGGTGAATGCGGGTGCGGCAGATGCAGGCCAGTACACGGTGGTGGTGAGCGGGCCTGCGGGGCGCGTAGTGAGCCGCGTGGCGGAGGTCGTCATGAACAAGCCTGCGCGCATTGAGAGGCAGCCCTCGGGCGGCGCCGTGTTTGAGGGGGATGCGCTGGCGCTCAGCGTGAATGCGAGTGGGACCGGTCCGCTGCGGTACGCGTGGTACCGGGGCGAGGAGTGGATACCCGGAGCGGGCGGCAACCGTCTGTGGATCCACGCGGCAACGCAGGCGGATGCTGGAGTGTATCGTGTGCGTGTGAGCAACGGTGCGCTGCCTGGAGGCACATGGAGTGCGGCGGCGGAGGTGCGTGTTCAGGAGGCGTTACGCATTGTGCGTCAACCCGGGCCTGGTCCGGTGGCGTTGAACGCGGGAGGCACGCTGCGTCTGTCGGTGTCCGCGTCGGGTAGCGGACCGTTTGGATACCAGTGGTACCGCAACGGAATGCGGCTTGCGGGGGCGACGGAGTCGGAGTTGGTGGGAAGCGGGCTCGGCGTGCTCGAGAGCGGGGAATATCGCGTGGGGGTAAGCCGCCGCGTGCTCGTGGGCGGAGCGTGGGTGGCGGTCGGCGAAGTGCTCAGCGAGGCGGTGCAGGTGGAGGTGCGCGAGGGGATCCGTTTGCTGCAGATTCCGGTGAATCAGCGCGTGGTTTCCGGGGGCGAAGCCCGGTTCCGGGTGGGCGTGTATCATCCTTCCGGCGGGTTGACCTACGCGTGGACGCGTACGCGGGCCGGGGTTGCGGACTGGACCCGGATCACCACCGAACCCGAGCTGCGGTTGAATCCGGTGGGTGCGGCGGATTTTGGAACGTACCGTGTGCGGGTGAGTGCGCCCGGCGGGGAATCGGTGGAGGCGGGTGGTTTTGCGCTTGCGCAGGAGGCGGTGTCCGGATCGGGAACGCTGCACATCAGCCTGCAACCGCGGGATGTAGCGGTGGTGGAGGGCGGCAGCGCGGCGCTGGAGGTGCAACTTGGCGGCGGGCGCGAAGGGGGTGCACCAGTTTACCGTTGGTATCGCAAACGGGGTGACGGAAACGAGGAGGCGCTGGTGGACGGGGGGAGTTTGAGCGGTGTACTGACGGCGCGTTTGCAGGTGTCGGCGGCGGTACCGGGTGATGCAGGGGTGTACTGGGTAAGGGTTGCGCATGCGGCGGGCGGAACGGTGCAGAGTATGCCTGCGCTGTTGAGTGTGAATCCGGCACGGCCGATCCGGGTGCAACCGCAAGACAGCGTCGTGTTTGAGGGTGCAACGGCCGCGCTGCGCGTGGAGGCTGTGGGCGAGGGGTTGGTGTATGCGTGGCAGAAGGACGGTGTGGGGTTGAGTGCGCTGGATGCGCGGTATTCTGGGGTGCGCGGCCCGGAGTTGCGCATTGCCAGCGCAGCGCTGAGCGACGGAGGCAGTTATCGGGTGGCGGTGGGAATGGCGGGAGGAGGCACGCTGGAGTTCAGCGACGGGGCGCTCGTGTCCGTGGTGGGCGCGCCGCGGATCACGGCGCAGCCCGCGGGGATGGAGTTGAATGTGGGGGACCGCGCGTTGCTGGCCGTGGGCGTGGTAAGCGAAACTGAGCAGACGACGTATCAATGGAAATATCAGCCTTTGGGGGGCGACACCGTGTACAGCGTGCCCGGGGCGCAAACACCGGGTCTGGAGATCCGTTCGGTGGAGGAGGCCGACGATGGGATGTACTGGCTGGAGGTGAGCAACCGGTACGGTACCACGCGCAGCGAGAAGGTGCGCATCCGGGTTCTGGATCCGGTGCAGATCGTGGACATCGGGCCGGGTATCGTTGCGGCTGATCCGGGAACGAACGTGCGGTTCCACGTGGAGGCGCGCGGAGACGGGTTGAGTTATGACTGGTACCGGATGGTTGGGCCGGTGGCCGTGCCGCTGAGTGGACGAACAGGTGCGGACTTGAATTTGGTGGCCGTGAATACGAGCGACGCGGGGGAATATTATGTGAAGGTGAGCGGGCGGTTGGTGGTAAAGGGGCGCAACGGGCCGGAGTTTTCGCAGAGTGTAAGCCGGAGGGTGCGCGTGGTGGTGAACGATGCGGTGGCTCTCAAAAAGCCGCCGTTGGTGAAGCAGTTGTTGCTGAACGCGGGCGAGGCTCTGGTGCTGGGTGCGGAGGCGGAGGGAAGCGGTGTGCGGTACCAGTGGTACCGCAACGGGGAGGTGCTCGCCGGAAACAACGGAGCCGTGCTGCGCGTGGAGGGTGTGAACGGTGCCGACGCGGGAATGTACGCTGTGGGCGTCTTCAACGGGTTTTCCAGCGACGGTCCGTATCCGGTGGCGCAGGTGGGCGTGCTGGAGCCTCCGCGCGTGGAGGGCGGGTTGTTGCAGGGTGTATTCAGCGGGGGAGTGGAGCAGGCCGCGGGCGGATTTAGCATCGATGAGGGCGGCGCGTTTGGGTTAAGGGCACGCGTGGTGTGGGGGAACTCGGGCGTGTTGCCCAAGGCGGTTCGGTATGCGTGGACGCGCGACGGGGTGGTGCTGGCCGGAGGCGCAGGGGAACTGGGTGCGGGCAGTGCAGGGTGGGTGAGTGTGGACTTGGGGCGCGTGCAGGCTGCGCAGGCCGGGCGGTATG
>JBILWF010000366.1:0-3993 GCA_044370075.1 Chthoniobacteraceae bacterium
GACAAAGTTCGCAGCCATTTTGCTCGAGCTTGCCAGCGAAGAAATTACCAGCCCGAGCGCGAGTCCGCTGAGGGCCGTCAGCAGCATGAAATACCAGTAGGGAAAAAACATCCCTTTGACCTCGAGAATGGCGTTGCCGATTCCAACAAACAGGGCGCATTGGATTGCGCTAAAGAGCCCCAGACTGCCGAGTTTCGCGAGAATGTAGTAGGGGATTCGCACCGCCAGGTTGCGCTCGCGGTTGAGCACCACGCGGTCGCGGATGATGTCGTCCACGCTGCTTACCAGCGCGAGAAACATTGAAACGAGTAGTGAGATGAAGATGTATGTGGGGATGTGGTGCGAACTCGCGAAGTAATACGTGCCGGACTCCTCCTTCGTGAAGTAAAGCGCCCACCCGATGATGGTTGCCAGCCCAGGCGGCACCACTAGCGTCAGTGCAAGGTTTCCCACATTGCGGAGCTTTGAAGTAAAGGAACGCTTCCACAGCGTGCGCAGCTGAGTCCATTCCTGCCGGAAGCGGATGCGGCGCTGCTGGGCGAGCGGGATGGGGTCGGGCGCCGGCGGCAGCTGGGTCTCGCGAAGGCTCACGAGTTTCATGTCTTGCAGCAGCCGGAAACGGTCATAGCGGTCGCGCCAGTAGTCGGGCGAAAAACGCCGCGCGGGCACCAGCTGGCCGCGGTTGTTTTCCTCGTAAATGATGTCGCCGCTCAGGTCGCGAAGGGGTGTCTCGAGGACGTCAAAAATAAATTCCGGGCGTGTGGTTCCGCAGGCAGGGCAGCCGCCGAGTTCGGCGCTGAGATGCTGTTCCTGCTCAGCCTCGGCGAAGTAAGAAAGCATTTCATCGGGCGTTCCGAAGAAAGCCAGTTTCCCTCCTTTGTCGAGGAGGAGCGCCTTGGAGAACATCTTGAAGAGCTTCGATGTGGGCTGGTGCAGCGTCACCAGAATGATTTTGTTGTGCGCCATCGAGCGGATGACCTCGAGCACGTGCTCCGAATCCTTGGATGAAAGTCCGCTGGTGGGTTCGTCAAAGAGGAACACATCGGCCGAGGACAGCATGTCGAGGCCGATGTTGAGGCGCTTGCGTTCGCCGCCCGAAAGCAGCTTTTTGACCGCGCTGCCCACGAGCGAATCGCGCCGTTCGACCAGACCGAGTTCCACCAGTTTGCTTTCCACGCGGCGCGCGCGGTCCCGCTTGGAAAGATGCGGCGAACGGATGGCTGCCGCAAACTCCATGTTTTCCTCGATGGTGAGGTGTTCATCAAACGCATCATCCTGAGGGATGAAGGAGACAAAACGTTTGAGGTCGTCGAGGTCGGCGTAGAGCGGCTGCCCGTTGAAAAGCACTTGTCCCCCGGTGGGATGCAGCTGCCCTGCGATGGCACGCAGCAGGGTGGATTTTCCGCAGCCGCTCGCCCCCATCACGCACAGTAGTTCGCCGCGTTTAACGATGAAGGAGACGGTGTCGAGCGCGGTGAGTTTTTTGCGAAACCGCACGCTCAAATCGCGTACTTCGAGCGAGGAGATCAGGTTGCGTTCCTCCTCGATTATCCGCTCGGAGAACTTGCAGCGAAGCACCTGCCCGGCGTCGAGCCGGATGGTGGCGCCGTCCGCCAGAGCGCAGCGCCCTCCGACCGAGAGCGGCTGTTCCCCCACGTGCAAAGGACGGTCCGAGTGGAGGATTTCCATCGAACCAGCCCGATGTTCATAGTCGCAAAGGATGCGCAGGAGCACCTCGCCCGTGGTGCCTGGCGAGAGCAGGATGTCGTCAACGTCCAGCAGCGACGGGTTGTTGGAGACCAGATAGCTGGTCTTGTACGGCTTGAGCTGGAAGCGGCCGCCCATGGCGCGGGCTTGGCGGCGCAGGTCGCTCAAGGGCAACTCGGCGTCATTTTCAAAAACGATGCGGTCCTCAAGCGAGGCTTCCACCTGCGCATTGGCGTTGAGTTTGACCCCGTTGATACGCGCGCCGGTCGTGCGCAGGGCGCGCACTTGCACCTTGAGTCCAAAGCGCACCTCCAGAGCGCTGTCCCGGGAGCGTTCCCGCTGGAGTTCAACCTCGCGGCCCGGTTCCAGCGTGAGATAGACTTGGGCGAGGGAGACGTTCTTCTTTGCGTTGAAGTAGTAGGTGAGGTCCTGGTCGTTAAGCACCTCGCCTCCCAGAAGAATGCGTTGCCCGGGGTAAATCCGGCAGAAGGCATTGGGTAAAAGCGGACGGCCTTTGACGGAGATGTCCGCCGCCGAGAGGTTTTTGATTAGCAGCAACTCGTGGTAGCGGAAGGCCAGAATGCGTTCCTTGCCGCGAAGACTCCGCAGGCCCACGTCGGCATTGCTGCCGAGGGCTCCAAAGCTCACGCATTCCAGCGGCGAATGGCCGGGGTGAGCGACGGTGGGGTCGGTCGAATCGCTGGAGCTAAGCTGGTAGACGATATCAATGGCCTGGGCGGCCATGCCCAGCTGCGTCATGAAGGAGTAAAACTCCACCATCTGTTTGCGGTCCATTCCCGCGCGCGCAATCAGGTCGTAGACCTGGACGCCGAGCATGATTTTTTGGTCGGTGCTCAGCTGGGAAGCCAGTTTCTGGGCCATGCCGCCCAGATCGTGCTGCTCGTTGAGGGCCTGACGGAAAAGTGTGCGGAGCTCCGAGTAAACGGCCTCCGGAAAGTCATGCCGGAGGAAACCCAGCGAGGAGTCGATTTCGTCCTCCAACACCTGAGCCTCCCCCTTGGAGAAGGCGGCCAGTACCTGAATGAGTAGCGGGAGCAGGTTGGGACTTTCGGTCACCGTGCGCGGGCGGCGCGCCACCCGGCGGGCGAAATACTGGAGGGTGTTCCATGTGCGGTGGACGAGCGGCACCCGCCGCCAGGCGGAAAGCATTCGGGAGCGCAGCCGGCGCAGCAGACTCTCGAGGATGGGTGACATCGGACGGGGCGGGGACGGAGGAGAAAAAAAAGCAGCAATGCAGGGCTGGAGACCTGGGGCAAGCCGCCTTTAACACGGTAAACCAGCCTCCGGGGGTTGTCGAACGGAGCGGCGGGGAAGTTTTTGCGAGGGCGGGGTTGCCGGGTCGGGGCCGGATGCTACCCCTAACCCAATGCGTTTTAGTGCAATTCCGGGTATTGACGGTGAGCGGTTGGTGGTGAAGACGGATTTTCACCGGTTGCATCCCAGCCTTTCCCGGTGGATACTACCCTGCTGTCCGTTCCCGGCGGCGCGCCGAAACAGGGGCCGGAGGGACGGGCGTACGGTCCTGACTGAAACCTAACTTTTGATTTCACCCAACACCGCTTTTGCGGCCGCCCCCGGCGCTTACCCGGGAAAAACCGCGTTGGCACCCTCTCCCAAACCCTACCACGCTCTATGTCCGATCCCGATAACCGCGAAAGCAATTCCCGCCCGCGCTCCGGCGGGAGCAATGGAGGGGGGGACCCCCGCTTCAACTGGCATGCGCTGCTCTTTCTCTCCATCGGTGCGGCTTTGCTCGCCGCGTGGGTTCTGTACAAGTCCCCGGGTGGACCGGTGCATGAAGTGACTTACTCGGAATTTGAGGCAGCCGTGGAGAAAAAATGGGTTGATGCCGCGCGGCCTTTGGAACTGGTGAACGAACCGGGCAGCCTCAACGACCACCTGCGCGGCTGGGCGCGACGGTCCGAGAACGCCCCGTTCGAGCGCTTTAGCGCGCAGGTAAACCTGCAGTACAACCGCGATCTGCGGGAGTTTCTCGAGCGCAACGGACTCAAGGCAAACCCTAAGACCGAAACTAACTTGATGGCCTCCACGCTGGTTACCTTCCTGCCCGTCGGGATGGTGCTGCTGGTGATTTACCTCCTCTTCCGCCAGCAAATCCGCAGCGCGGGCCGCGGTGCCCTCAGCTTCGGGAAGTCCAAGGCGCGCATGATGAGCCGCGATAAAAACCGGGTGACTTTCAAGGATGTCGCGGGCGTTGAGGAGGCCAAGGAAGAGGTGCTTGAAATTGTGGAGTTTCTAAAGGAC
>JBILWF010000368.1:0-3959 GCA_044370075.1 Chthoniobacteraceae bacterium
TCACCTGGATGTGGGCGTCTCCATTGGCGGCTTTGACGACCTTGTAGGGGACGCGGTGCAGTTCCCCCTGCACTTCGTCGTACTTTCGGCCCATGAAGCGCTTCACCGAGAAGATGGTGTTTTGCGGATTGGTGACCGCCTGGCGCTTGGCCGCCTGGCCCACCACACGCTCGCCGGTTTTGGTGAAGGCCACCACCGAAGGGGTGGTGCGTGCGCCCTCGCTGTTTTCGAGCACCATCGGTTCCCCACCCTCCATGACGGCCATACAGGAGTTAGTGGTTCCAAGATCGATGCCTAGAATCTTTGCCATAGGAAAGGGAATGAGAGGTTAAAGTACTGACCGACTGTCCTTAGAGCAGGCGGCGGGCCAGCGCGTGGCTGGATAAGCGCAAGCGGTTTGTGGGCAGATTCTTAAAGCAAGAAATCCGCAGCGGCGCGGAGTGCGTGGCTTGGAAAAACGCCCCGAAACAGGGGGAATTTGTCCCACCTGCGTGTCATTTTGACGCAGTGCGTCAGTGCCGGGGCATCCCGCCTGCGCGGCGCGCGTCGTTCCTACAGGTAGCCGGCCGCCAGCAGGGCCAGCACCGCAACGGGAATCGATCCGTCCACCTCAAAAATGCGGCGTCCCTGGTAGGCGCTCAGGTACTGTCCATTCCATTCAAACAGTGTGGATCCCTGGTACTTCTTAATTTTGTCGCCATCCACCTCGAGGATCCTGGAGCCCTGGTACTGGGAGATGTAGCGGCCATCCCATTCAAACCGCCTGGATCCCTGATACAGGCTTATGTACTGGCCGTCCCACGTGTACCGCCGGGAGCCTTGGTATGCAGACAGATGCGTTCCATCCCAGGAATAAATCCGGCTGCCCTGATACTTGGCGATGTAGGAATCCGAGGCCATGGCGTTGGAGGGGGGGGCGAGGGTGCAGAGTAGCACGCACAGAGCCAGAAGTTTCAGGAGGTTTTGATGGAGTGGTTTCATGGGGCTTTTCTACTCGGAGGGCTTTTGCATTTCTTCCTTAATGATCGCGGCGATCTTGGGCATGACCGTCTTCATCTTTTCCCGGGAGATGAGCATGAGATCGGCTGCAAGCTGGCCTTGCTTGGAGACGAGAAGTTTTCCGGCGGGCGATTCCATGATGGTTGCGATGTCATTGGCCTCCTGCTCGGTGAATGTCTTCCCGTAGGATTGGATCACCTTTTCTTTTATGGAGTTCCAACTCACCTCTTTGGAAATGATCTCCAGGGCCCGCTTCATCGCCTTCTGGAACTTCTCTTGCTGCGCCTTTGGCATGGACTGGATTTGATCCTTGCTCAATCCCATCCCGAGCGAGGCTCCGGCGCGCATGGACAAATCCATGTTTTTTTCCGCCTCCAAGGCTTTCAGCAAGCGTTCGAGTGCGGCGCGGTGGGAGGGGCTCAATTCGCCCTGCTTTGCGGGTTCGGCGGGGGCCGCAGGCTGTGGGGGAGTCTTGGGCGCAGTCTGGGCGCTTTTGATTTCGGCAAAGCCCGTTCCCGCAAAACCCAGCAAGCCAATTGAAAAGAGGAGTTTTTTCATGACGAGTATCCTCGCGGCATGCTGCGCCCTGCCGATCCGGAAACAATCGAAATTTTGAAACCTATCGCCCGTGCTGTACTGGGGAACACCGCCATGCCGCAGGGGGCTGTGTTCGGAAAAGCGCGCCGGACTACTGCGGTCCGGCGCCCAGTTCGCGCTGCAGCCATGGGGTGATTTTCTGCTCCCACTTGTGCGCATGTTCCACCAAGCCGATCCCGCTGAAGTGAACACCCTTGCCTCCGCGTTCGCGCAGTTCCCCCTTGAGCGCATCGCTGTCAGGCCCCTCGAGCGCGACGCCTTCCTTCCACAGCGCCGCCTGCGCGCTGCGGATGTCTTCGGATCCCTCGTCTCCCGGCACATGGTAGCTGACCTGCGCGACAAACCATGGCGCCCTCCAGCCAATGCTGCGCCGCGTTTCCTCAATCAGAGTCCTGAGGTAATCCCGGTACAGCGTGCCCGGCAGGGTGCGCTCGGGATTGGCCTGATTGGCGTCACTCTCTCCCTGATGCCACAACACGGCGCGAAACCCGCGGTTGCCGGGTTGGCGCAGGCGTGAGACGAAATTTTGAAAGGCCGCTCCGCGGCTGGCCCATGCGCCATCTTCGCGCTGGATGACCCGCGAGAGGATGGTGGGTGGATTCGGAAAGGTGAAGCCTTCCGGCATCCATTCCCGCACGCTGGTGGCACCGATGCCGCATGCCACGAATCCCACGGGCACGTTGAATTTCTCGGCAAGCGCATCGCCCAGGGGCGGCAAAAAGCTTCCGCCGCCGCCGCTGGCTCCAGGCTGCGGGTCCCGGGCGAGCTGCCATCCTTTCCCTCCAAGTGCCGCGACGCGGGCAGTTTTTGTTTCCTGTTTTGTCTCGCCGTGGTTGGCCGAGTTGGACTGACCCGCCACGACGAAAACCTCGCCCACGCCCACGTGTTCCACGACCGCCTGAGACACGGTGTTTGCGCCCTGCTGAGCGCGCACTTCAAGCCGGTACCATCCTCCGGCGGGCGCCTCGAGGGAGGCCTTGAGAGTGCCCTGCTCGATCCGCGCGGGGAAGGCCTGCCACAGGCCCCGGGGTGTGCTCAAGCGCGCCTCCCACCGCACATCGGACGCGGGAATACCGGCAACGGTTGCGCGAATCTGGATGGATCCGGAATCCCGGGTTGCTCGCTGAAACACCTGATAGTCGCCCGGTTCGAGCATCTGGATGGAGGCTGAGTGTGCGGAGGCCGTGCAAACCAGATACAGCAGAAGGCGGATGGGGGGCTTTTTCATGGGGATGCACCGTATCTAACGGCACCGGTTTGCGGTGAACCAGTCCGCACTGTTCGCCCGCTCCACGCGCAAAACCGGAGTGGCGAAAATATTTCGCAGTAATAAGCCTTTTCCGAGGGTTGTGCTTCGCGTCACTTTTGTGGGCTTAAGTCCCGCTGTTTCCCAGCTGATCGTGCTCCGTCGCCCTCCGTTTCCCTTCCTGATCCCCCGCATGAAAACCGTTTGTTCGCTTTTTGTTGTGATTCTTGGTGCGGCGTCCCTGAGCGCCCCGGCTCAACAACCGCAGAAAAAAAACGCGACGCAGGCAGTCCGCAAAGTTTCCGTGGATGTGATCCCGAACCTGGTGAAGTTCGACACCGTCCGGTTTGATGTGCACGCGGGGAGTCCGGTGGAGTTGAGTTTTCGCAATGGATGCGTGATTCCCCATAACCTGGTGATCTTTCAACCGGGATCCGAGCCGGCCGTGCTCGCGGCCGTCGAGGCCATGGGGGCGGAGGGTGCTGAAAAACAGTTCGTTCCCAGTATTTCCGCCATCGTCGCCGCGACCAAACTGCTTCCCTCCGGCCAGAAACAGACACTCCGCTTTACGGCCCCGGAGGCCGATGGCGAATACCCGTATGTGTGCACGTTTCCGGGACACTGGTTCACGATGCGCGGTGTCATGCGCGTTGTGGGGCTGGATAAAACTCTGGACGAGGCGGTTAAAGACCCCGTTGCAAAGAATGCCGGTGGCGACAAAGTGGGCGACGCCTTAAAGCGTGCTAAAATCACGCACCATCCGCTCGGCACCTGGGAGAAACCGCTGGTGATGCGCACCTTTGCGCCGGACCCCGGATTGGATCCCGTCGTTTTCTCGCATCATTCGCCCGCCAAGCCGGGAATCAAATACGATCCGAAAACGCGCGAGGACATCACCCAGGCTGCGAAAAATGCTTCGGGAGAGGAGATTCGCGTACCCCAGTTGGTGGCCGCGCAGCCCGGGGTCGTGGGAGCGATCGCAGTCAACCATGGCCCGGGTTTCTCCTACGTCTGGGACTCCACCGAGTGCCGGTTGCTGTACGCATGGCGCGGCGGCTTTTTGAACATGAATCCGTACTGGGGTAAGGAGCCGGGATCCGGGCGGGAAAAGAATTAC
>JBILWF010000369.1:0-3956 GCA_044370075.1 Chthoniobacteraceae bacterium
ACCATTATTCGGCACTCCGCCAGATCACCCCGGAGAACGTGGCGCTTCTGGAAGTGGCCTGGACCTTTCATGCAGGCGGTGCCTCTCCCCAGAACCGTTCCCAGATCCAGTGCAATCCGCTGGTTCTTGCCGGAGTTCTGTACGGAACCTCCCCGGACCAGCAGCTTTTCGCCCTGGATGCGGCGACTGGACGCGAACTGTGGCGCTTCGACCCGGCCTCCGTTCCGGGACTTTCAAAAACAGGCGTCAACCGGGGACTGGCGCACTGGAGGGGGGGCGGTAAAACGCGGATTTTTTATGCAAACGACCGCTTTCTACATGCGGTGGATGCGGATACCGGCAAACGCATCCCGGACTTTGGAGACGGGGGCAGCATTGATTTAAAAAACGACCTCGGGCGGGACGTCTCCAAACTCTCCCTCAACCTCACCAGCCCGGGGATCGTCTACGGGGACCTTATCATCATGGGATCGCGCGTGGGAGAGGGACCGGCCCCCGCGGCCCCGGGACATATCCGGGCCTACGACGTCCGAACCGGAAAGCTTGTGTGGCGTTTCCACACCATTCCCCTGCCCGGGGAGTACGGCGCCGAGAGCTGGCCTCCCAACGCGCATCAATTCATTGGCGGCGCCAATGTGTGGGCGGGGTTCTCGCTGGATGAAAAGCGGGGTATTGTGTTTTGCCCCACGGGTTCGGCAGCCTTTGACTTCTGGGGCGGGAACCGCATTGGGGATAACCTTTTCGCCAATTGTCTCATCGCGCTGGATGCAAAGACAGGCAAGCGGTTGTGGCATCAACAGCTGGTGCGCCACGATTTGTGGGACCGCGATCCGCCGGCGCCCCCCACGCTTTTGACGGTGCGCCGGGAGGAAGGCTTGGTTGATGCAGTGGCCCAGGTCACCAAGTCGGGGCATGTCTTTGTTTTTCGCAGGGACAACGGTGAGCCCCTGTTTCCGATGCGGGAGGTTGCGGTGCCCGCCTCCGACCTCCAGGGCGAGGTGGCCGCACCCACGCAGCGCCTGCCGATGAAACCGGCGCCCTTCGCACGGCAGGTTTTCAGCTACGAGGAAATCACCGACATCTCCCCCGAGTCGCGCCGCGAGGTGCTCGAGCGCTTTTTCAAGCTGCGTCCTCACACCCTCTTTGCGCCCCCCTCCCGCGAAGGAACCATCATTTTTCCCGGCTTTGACGGCGGTGCCGAGTGGGGAGGTGCGGCGGCCGACCCCGGGGGCGTCCTGTACGTGAATGCCAACGAGATGCCGTGGGTGCTGACCATGGTGGGCCCCCGGACCCCGGGAGCGGAAGCCGCCGCGGCGCCGGGCGCGGCGATCTTTTCGCAGATCTGCGCGGCCTGCCACGGACAGGACCGCCTGGGCAACGCAGTGCAGAATGTTCCCCCGCTTACCGGGGTCGAGCAGCGGTTAAAAAAGCCAGACCTGATCGCCCTTTTCAAAACGGGCAGGGGCGTCATGCCTTCGTTTGCGTTTCTCTCCGAAAAACAGCAGGAGGCGCTTGCGGATTTTCTGCTTGGAACGCAGGGGGCGGCGAACGCAAAACCCGGCACCGCGAAGGAGGAGCTCACGGGCGCAGACACGCTGGGGGCAATCCCGTACTCCACCACCGGCTACAACCGCTGGCTCGACGCCTCGGGTTACCCGGCGGTGAAACCCCCGTGGGGAACGCTGAATGCCATCGATCTTAACACGGGGGAGTACCTCTGGCGCGCGCCCCTTGGCGAGCATGCGGAGCTGACACGGAAGGGCATCCCCCCCACGGGAACGGAAAACTACGGAGGGCCGGTTGTCACCGCGGGCGGACTGGTTTTTATCGCAGCGAGCCGCGACGAGCACCTGCGTGCCTTTGATGCCAAGAGCGGCCGTGAGGTCTGGAAGGTGCGCCTGCCGGCGGCCGGATACGCAACGCCCGCAACCTATTCGGTGGCGGGGCGGCAGTATGTCGTGATCGCCTGCGGCGGAGGCAAGTGCGGCACCAAAAGCGGCGACGCGTACCTCGCGTTTGCCCTTCCGAGGAACTGAACGGATTCGCCGGCAGGCACCGCCCCGGTGCGTCTTCCCCGGCGGGGGGAGTTCATTTCCTGTCATTGAATTTTGGAGCAGCGGGTAGGAGGCTATCCCTATGAAGCAAACCCCGGTTCACGATCAACACAACCCGGACCTTTTGAGGATTATGCCGGAGAATTTGCACCGGGTTATCGAATTCGGGTGCAGCTCGGGAGCGCTTGCGCGGGAGTACAAAAAGACAAACGCGGGTGCCCACTACACAGGGGTGGAAATTGATGCATCGTATGCCGAACTGGCGCGGCGGCATTGTGACGAGGTTTTGATTCAGGACCTCGACCAGGCCGGGCCGCAGTTTTTTGACGGGCATGCTTCCGCTGATTGCTGGGTTTTCGGGGATGTGCTCGAACACTTGAAGGATCCCTGGCGCGTGCTCTCGGAAATTCGCAGAGTGATGAACCGGGGCTGTGTTGTGGCATGCATTCCCAACGCCCAGCACTGGTCCGTTCAGGCCCGCCTGTGCACCGGGGCGTTTCGGTACGAGGATTCCGGCCTCATGGACAGAACGCATCTGCGCTGGTTCACCCGGATCACAATGCTGGAGATGTTCCGTGAGTGCGGGTTCAAGGTGGAGGCGGGTTTTCCGAGGATCTTCCACGCTCCGCAGCAGGAAAAGGTGGTCCCGGCGGTTGCGGAGTTTGCGCGGCTCCTCGGCGTTGATCCCAAGTCGGCCGTGGAGGACTGTCTGGCACTGCAGTACGTGCTGCGGGTGGTTCCGTTGTGAGTCGAGGTGAGGGGTATGCTGTGCCCCGGGAGGGAACTCCGTGAGCCGGGGCGTCGGGCATTCGTGTCGACGCGCACAGCCCCCGCACGGTTTGTTGGGGCGCGCGGGAGAAATTACCCACGGAAATGCGGCTTTCTCTCCGGAGGACGGGAGAACACGGCTGGAGCTCTCCGGTTCGGTCGTTTCTTATAAATTACAGGCCTGCGGCGAACTCTTCGAGCGATGAGGTGAGCACGGCGCGTTCAAGGAGCATCTCCAAATGCGAGATATAATCCACTTGTTCAACGGCTTCCACCAACCCCTCGGGAATCGTGCCGTGCCTTGCCCGCAAAGCGCGCAATACCGCCTGCCACGCCGCGTCACGAGCACCTTCTGCCCGGCCCTCCCTGCGTCCCTCGCGGCGGCCCTCTTTGAGGGCTTCGCTTGTGATTCGTCCGGCCAGGATGAGGGTTTTTGTTTTCATGGTCGGGGAATGCAGGGACTCGACGCGCCCGAAAAAGGCCTTCCGGTTGATGTCGCTGAATTAAACATAGCGTGCCCAGAGCTCCCGCGCATCCCGGGACATGGAATTGAGCAGCGATTCATCCCAGACCCGGTCCCCAAGAAGGCCCCCCTCACGCGCCGCCTTCAGGAGACGTAGCATCAGTATCGTCTCCAGACTGCCTGTGAGTGCTGGATACGGCACCGCGTGCAAACCCATGACGTGGTAGCACAGGGTGGGCTGCCGCGGTCTCCAAACGGCGTCCATGTCCTCGGGAATGTGCACCAGATCCATGAGTTGTGCGGAGGTTCTCCAAGGTTTTTCGCCCTGGGCCAGAACGAGGGGAAGACAGGCGGGTGTTGATGAAGGAGCCGGGAAGCCGTTTGAGGGTGCTCCACTGGAGGAGCGGCGGGAGCTCCGCGGGCAGGTGGTGCTGTAAAAAGGAGCGTGCGGTGGGGAGGCGCTCGAGGGTTTTGCACAGGAGTTTGTCGTCGCGCTGGTGCGGCGTTTCTGGATCCATCGGCAGAGCGGGTTTGCACCCCGATCTCGTTTCTCGGAGGCGGCCCGGATGGGTTGCTGCTCCGGTTTGAGGGGCGGGAAGCGTCCGGAGGAGGCCTGAGGGTTGGCCGATCCCTGAAAATTAGAGCCCTGCGGCGAACTCCTCAACGGATGC
>JBILWF010000370.1:0-3941 GCA_044370075.1 Chthoniobacteraceae bacterium
TGCGCCCCGAACCCACGAGGCCGGTCAGGGCGAGGATCTCCCCCTTGCGGAGCTGAAAGGAAACCGACCGCACAGCGCGCCCCCGGCACAGTTCCCGGGCCTCCAGCACCACAGACTCCTGCGGCAAGGAGCGGCGCGGCGGATGCTCCTCGTGAAGGCTGCGCCCCACCATGCACTCGATCATGCGGGAGCGCGACAGCTCCTGAATGGCGAACGGGCCCGCCTGCCTGCCGTCCCGCAAAAACAGCACCCGGTCGGCCAGTGCAAAAACCTCCTCCAACCGGTGACTGATGTAGATGATCCCGATGCCCTGGCTCCGCAGGTCGCGCACAATTTGAAGCAGCTTCTCCACCTCGTGCGCGGAAAGCGATGCGCTCGGTTCGTCCATGACCAGGATTCGCGCATCGTCGGCAAGCGCCCGCGCAATCTCCACCAACTGCTGCTGCGCGGTGGTCAGCTCGCGGCAGGGCACGCACAGGTCCATCTCCACCCCGAGGCGCGCGAACAGGGCCTCCGCGCGCGCACGCTCCTCCCGCATGCAAACAAACCCCGAGCGGGTGATCTCCTTTCCAAGAAAAAGATTCTCCGGAACCGTCAGCGTCGGGATCAGGCTGAACTCCTGGTAAATCACTGCAATACCCGCCTCCCGCGCGGCTTTCGGATCGTCGAGACGGAGGGCTTTTCCATTCACGAAAATACCGCCCGAATCCGCGGTGACCGCACCCGAAAGAATCTTGATCAGCGTGCTCTTGCCCGCACCGTTTTCCCCGAGCACGGCGAGCACCTCGCCTGCGTGCAATTCGAGGGTGACGCCCGAGAGCGCCTGAACGCCCGGATACGCCTTGGAGATGTCCTCCATGAGCAGCAGTGCCGGGGGCGAACCCGCCGGGGACCCCGGGTCCGAGCTCATACGCCCATGGCGGCCTCGAGCGCTGCGCGCATGACCCCCGCGTCGGGATCCACTCCGGTCCAGTACTGCACGGCGGTGATGCCCTGCTGAACCAGCATGCCCAAGCCGTCGAGCGGGGTGTAGCCCCGGGCCGCGGCGTCGCGCAGAAGCCGCGTCGCGACCGGATTGAACACCACGTCCGCCACAACCGTTCCCGGGCGCAGTGCGCCGAGGTCGACGGGCGGCATGGATTCGGGCGCGTACAGCCCGATGCTGGTGGCGTTGATGAGGGCATCCGCCTCAGCAGGCACTGCATACGTGCCCGTCCACTCGCAAAACACCGCCCCCGCGCCCGTGCGTTCGCGGACAAGCCGCGCAAGCGCCTCACCCCGGCCCGGATCCCGGTTCACCACCGTCAACCGCCGGGCCCCCGCGAGGGCCAGTTCCACGGCGATGGCACGCGCGGCCCCGCCCGCGCCAAGAATCACAAGCTCCCTGCCCGCGGGCGACAGAACCGTTTCGAGCGAACGCAAAAACCCCTTTCCATCGGTGTTCTCTCCAATGAACCGGCCCTCGCGCAGAACAACACAATTCACCGCACCCATGATTTCCGCGGAGCGCCCGAGGCCGTCCAAATGCGGAATCACCGCAGTCTTGTGCGGAATGCTGCAGTTGAATCCGCGAAACCCCATGGCCCGCGCTCCCCGCACCGCCTCTGCGAGGCTCTCAGCGGGCACCTCCATGTTGATGTAACGCCATGGCAGCCGGTGATGGGCGAAGGCCGCCTCCATCATCGCGACGGTCGGATTTCCGGCGGCCCCCTCGGACAGCGAGCCGGTCAAATGATGCAGAAACGATTCGGGCATACCTTTTTCAAACGGGATTACTTCAGTGCGGGATCGTCCACGCCGTCCGCCTTCCGATACAGGCTGGTAGGAATAAGAATAGTCGGGGGAATGGTCTCGCCCTTAAAATGGCGCACCAGCGCGTCAACCGCCCGCGCGCCCATCTGCTCGGGAAACTGGATGGGATCGGCGTAGATCTTGCCCTCCTTGATGGCCTGCCGGCCCTCGGGTTGGCCGTCGAAACCGATGAGTAGAATCTTTTCGGCCACACCCGCCTTCTCCAGCGCAGCGCGCGCTCCGAGCGCCGCCGGATCGTTGATGGCAAAAATGCCACGAATGCCCGGATGCGCCTGCAGAATGTCCTCGGTGGCCTTGAACCCGATGTCTTTGGCACCGCCGCTTTCCAGTTCACTGACAATCTCTATCCGGGGTTTTCCCGACGCGTTGTGCGCGTCGATCACTTCGCGAAATCCCTTCACGCGGAGCAGGCAGGATTCGACCTGTTTGAAGTGGAGGATTGCGATCGGCCCGCCTTCCGCACCAAGGGCCTCGATCATGGCCTCAGCGGCCTGCTTTCCCCCGCCATGATTGTCGGTGGCAATCTGGGTGAGAATCTTCACGCCCGGCTCGCTGCATGGAACATCCACGGTGATCACCGGAATTCCCGCCGCATTGGCCTCCTGAATGACCGGAACAATCGACTTCGAATCACACGGACTGAGCACGATCGCCGCGACCTTTTTAACGATGAAATCCTTCACCTGATTGCTTTGCTTGGCGACGTCCTTGTCCCCGCTGACCACAAGCGCTCCATACCCCTGCCTGGCTCCTTCCTTCACGATCTCGTCGCCGATGACCTTGAAAAACGGGTTGTCGAGGGTGAGCAGCGAGACGCCGATGGTGCCAAGGCGGGCCGCATCCGGGGCGGCTGCCGCAGGAGACTTCGCCGAGTGGTCGGGCCTGTCACAGGCGCCGAAGAATAAAACTGCGAGGAGGGGGATCAGACGTTTCATGGGAGGATTTTAAAGGGGTAAGGGACGGGATCCAACAACCGGGACAGGCGGGCGCACTGCGCACGGGTCGGTACAACCCGGGAGCCCGCGGTGTGTTCGCGCACGGTCAGTCCTTTTTCTCGGGACGGGCTTCGAGCACGGGTTTAAAGGCACCCTGCGCCGCGGCGATGCGCTTGAGGGCGGATTCCACGTCACCTGCCGTGGTCAGCAGCGTGAAGTCCAGCGTGGCGGAATGCGATGCCTTGGGGGCCAGCTTGGGAACGCGCCCCAGCTTGCGCTCAATACGCCTGTTGTTGGGAAAATTCGTCCCGGGTTCAATCCCCGTCACATACCCCTCCCCCTCGGCCGCCGTGTTTTTCCAGAGGGTCAGATAGGGTAGCTCCTTCGGAGAAAACTGCATGGAAATCCCGCGGTCCGCGGCCTTGTTGTGGAGCACCGTCTCGGTGCGTCCCGCCGTGTCCGCGATCGGAATCATGCAGTATACCTGCTCTTGGAAACCCAGTTTCGGCCCCGAAAATGTTTCGTGCGTCTGGATTGAGGCCGCCGCATGTTCGTTAAAGGGAGTTACCTTGGACACGGGCGCCACAAACCGTGCGCCCTCCTCCAAAAGAGGACTTCCGTAGTTTCCATGATACAGGATTTCAAACTCCTGCGGGGCCGCCCCGCGGTTGGTAATTGTGTCCGAAATGCGGAAGGCCAGCGACCCGGGTTCGGTTGAAATTTCCGTCTGCATTTCAAGCTGGGGGCCGTAGAACATGCGCTCATCCACACGGCCGCGCACGCGAATCCGGTGGGGCGGGTTCGGGTCGATCACCACCTCCACCTCGCTGGCGGGAATGTTGCCGATTTTCCCGTGAAGGGTGAGGTCCAGCGTGGCCTCAGAGCCGTCCTCTTTTGGAATGCGGTCGGTGCCCGGATGCCCGTTGCTCTCAAGCCCGCAGCGGACCATCCACTCGTTAAACCCCTCAAGCCATCCGAGGCCGCCGCGGCTCTGGAGGTTGATAAAGGAAGGGTGCACGATTTCCTTCACCGGAGAATTCCACCCGAGCCGGATCTGGCTGTGCTCCACGCGGTGAATGCTCATCCCGCGCGAGGGGATCACCGTGAAGCGCACCGCCCCGTTGTCGACGGTGATGAGCTGCACGCCCTCCTGTTTGCCGCCGTGGAGGGTGGATTTGCGCACTGACCAGTTCG
>JBILWF010000372.1:0-3920 GCA_044370075.1 Chthoniobacteraceae bacterium
CAGACTTGCTGCTGCCCATCACAAACTCCCCCGCCGGACACCACCGAAACACCATCCCCAGCCCGTTCTCATACGACTCCCCAGCAACACGCCCTTCCCCGACGGGCTCCACCACCGGCCTCGCAGCCTCCGAAGCCTTCGCCGGCATCTCCCGCTTCGGTCCACTCTCCTGTTTCTTCAACGCCGCCAGACTCAGCGAAAACTCCCGCTCCAGGCTGCTGTTTGTCCAGCTCACCTGATCCTTCGGCATCCTCCGTTTTACATCCCGAAACAGCAAATCAATGTCCCTGTCCGCTCCCGCCTCCAGCGATTTCAAAAACGCCGAGGTAAACGGACTGTTCCGCCCCCCGTTCCCATCCAACGCCGTCTGCCCGGGACTGGTCGCAAACGCCAGATAAAACCCCGGACCATACCCCGTCACCTCCCCGACGCTCTTGGTTTTGATCGACTTGCCCACCTGTGCCAGCGCCGCCTCCAACTGCGCGCTGAACGGATTATCCCGGCAACAGTCCAACACAACCACCTTCGTCCCCACCCCGCTCTCCTCCAGCGCCACCATGACGCTGTCGCGTACATGCACCGCCCGGTTCTTGAGCTGCGCAAGCCCCGTGATCCGCGGCGTGTCCACCGGCAGCAGATAGTTGTCCTCGCCCACCTGCACCCCGTGCCCCGAAAAATAAAACACCGCAGCCTCCGCCCCGCGCGCCGCCGCCGCAAAACGCTCCGTCGCCCCGTTCAACTCCTCCCGGGTCGGATCCCTTAGTTCCCCGCCCCCGACCACCGTGTAGCCCATCGCCTTGAAGGCCGCCGCCACGTCCGCACTGTCAGCCGCGGGGCTCACCAAATGTCCGCCGGGCAGGTTCGCGTATTTGCCGCACCCAACCACCAGCGCCACCCGTCCTCCCGCATGGAGCGCTGCGGGCTCCAGCAAAAGGAAACACAAAAACCACAAGCCGAGGTGCAGCGCTTTCATGGGGTGACGGATTTTGGGTAACCGCCCGATGCGCTACTTGCAAGCTCTTCAAGGAAGGCTGCGCCGCGCTCCCGGGTGAAGACGCGCGGGCGGCTTCGATCGGGCTGCAGCGGCCTGTGAGCTCCGGGGGCGGGATGCCTATCCCGAGACGAAGCGATTAAGTGGGAAATCCACAGGTCAGAACCGTTTCCTTCATGTTGTTCATGAGCTCGTCTGTTTAAGAAAACCCGTAACCTTGGGGGACCTCTCTCATCCCCGCGCATCATCCCATGCGGGTGTGAATCGCACGGCGGTTTCCACGGGGATTTCACCCCTTCGGGAGCAGCGAAATTTGGCCTCGCCCCGCGCTCCGCATCGCGGCGGCACCCGGGCGGGTTCCCGAAGCACCCCACCCCTGCGGATCCTCAGTAACGTCCTCCCCCTTGACCCGAGTAGCAGCCCCACACACCGGCACAGATTGGCCCCCAGAAAGGCACGTCTCCCGAGCGAAGTCCGCGCCCTAAAACGGTGCCGCCCTCAAAAACGGGCACCGGACAAAACGCTCCACCCGTTGGTTTTTCCGATCGCCGGAACGGACCGGTTCGTTATGAAATCGTGCAGTCGTATGTTTTCCCGCATCCTCCTGCACAGCGCCGCTTTCGCCCTTGTTTTCTTCGCGGCGGGAACCAAATCCAACGCGCAAACACGCCCAAAAATTTCGCCTCCCACCGAGGCGGACATGGTGAAACACGCCCGGGAGTGGGAGGCGGCCAGGGCCCGAAACGCGACTACGGCCCGCACCACCCTCCACGAGCCTCCCTTCGCCGAAAAAATGCGGGAGGTGGAATCCCTCTTGCATCGCTATGTGGACACGATCAAGCCGGCACCGGAATTTAGCCAGCGAACGCTTCAGGCGCTGTACGAACGCGGCGGGCAGCTTTTTGAGCAGGAAACCGCCTACCATAAAAGCACGCGCCAGAGCACGCTCCAAGGTTTGGAAAAGATCCTCAACACCATGGCCTTCAACTTGCAGTCGGCTTTGGATAATGCGTCCGCGGGTCAAACCTTTTTGGAGGATGTTTTGGAGGGATGGTCCTACCGGTTCGTCACCCCGCCCGACTCCTTCCGAGACTCGATCCGGCTCCGGGAACCCGGGCGGGTCGGGCAGGTTTGTCATGAAGACGACGCGCATTTGGTCTACGCCCGCATTCGCTCAAACTACCCGAACGACGAAACAACGATTTCCTTCTACAATCCCCTGACCCTGGATTTGCAAGTCACCGCAACGATGCCCAATGGGCTCGAACAATTCGGGAGGATTCGGGATACGAACATTTTTTTTGCGCTTTTGGGTGGTGTTTTCGGGGATCTGGACGCTGCAAATGTCCTGGTGCTTATCGATCCGCTCGCGCGGCAGATGGAGCGGCTGGTATTGGTCAAAGAGGCATCCAAGCACGGAGCCGAGGCGGCTGTGGTTTGCGGGACACGGGGGCTGGAGGTGCTCCTGAGCGAGTACTACTTCAAGAAATGTCCCAAATCCCGCCCGCTCAACCCCGCCTTCGCAGCAATCAACCTCGTCTACCGGCAGGCGAGGGATGAGTTCACACAGCAACCCGTGAGTTCCTCCGACGCAGAGGCGCAGTTCTCGGACAGGTCCGTACGTTTGGATCGAACGGCACTGGGTTCCCGAACGTTGTCTTTCCTCGGCAGAAACGAGGATTACCCCCCCCTGCGGCCATGGACCAACCGCGTGAGCAATTCGCCGCCCGAGGACGTGAGGCGATCGGAGACCTCCGTTCGTTCGCTCATTCCCGCCGAAGCGGGATTTGCCCACTTCCACGTGGTGCGTACCCTTCCCGGCGGTCTGTTGCAGGACATCCGGCTCGGGGATCTTTCCGAAAAAACGATCAAGGTTGGGACCTCTACGCTGTCGAACCCGGGGATTTTTGATTCCGGTGCGGTGTGCGGCGTCGAGGCGGGTTCACTGGTGATCGTGAACGAAAAAGGGGTCCGCAAATTTTCCAAGCCCAAGGCGGTCTTTTCCTTCGACGGTCGCCATGCGTACGCGATCGCGCAGAAGAATACGGAAACGGATCCGGCGGGCACGCACGCGCACTACGACGCGATTGATGCGGAAGGCCGGGAGCAGCGGGTCGACTTTTCGCCCCTTTTGCGAAAAATCCCCTCGGCATCGAGCTTTCGTGCCATGCCCCCGCATGGCGTCCTGGTGCAATCGCGGATTCCCGGGGATAACAACCCGGACCTTTTCCGGTTGCTGTCGGTGCCGGACGGGCGTCTGGCGGCCGGGCCCTTCTTTGGGCACTCGTACATGTTCAATGACTGCGAAATGCTCCCGGGAATTTCCCGGGATGGGATCCGGCTGTACGCGATTGTCGACAACATTGCCGCCACCAATGGCCTGCACTCCTACAGCGTCTGTCTCATGGATGAACGGAAGCAAACGTCGGCGAAAATCTTTTCGCCCGAGCGGATGCCCGCTCATGTGGATTTCCGCAAAACGGAGGATGGGACGATCCGGTTTCTCGTAGTAGAAGAGGGGCGCGCCACAATCATGGATTACCATGCCGACCGGGGCGCGGCGAAAAAGGTGAAGGAGTGGATCACTTCGCCACGAAACGCGCCCATAGCTCTCTACGACGCTGCATCCTCCGTGCTGTGTGTGCCGGCGGATTTTGGATTCGGGGTTTACCAGATCTTTACCAAGGACGCGGCTCTCAAGGCTTTCGACCTGCACCTGAGCCCGGAGGGCGGATACGCGGTGGAATTGCCCAACGGAGTCTTTGCCGGTTCGCCGGGATGCGAGTCCCTGATTCGATCGCGGGTGTCGGATGGTTACCTTTCGAGCGGCGTGGTGGCGCCCTGGAGAAACCGGCCCGCTGAGGTACTGCGTGCGCTGGGCGGGACACCGGAAACCATTCAGGTGTTGGACGAGGTCACCCGTCGGTGG
>JBILWF010000371.1:0-3920 GCA_044370075.1 Chthoniobacteraceae bacterium
AGCTGTGGACCGCCGTTGAGGAGGCGGGCCTCGCCGACAAGACTGTCGTGGTTTTTCTGGGCGATAACGGAGGGGTCAACTGGGGCAATCCCATTCCCATCACCGACAACCGCCCACTGCGCGGTGGTAAGGGCGATGTGTACGAAGGAGGCGTCCGGGTCCCGGGATTTATCGTGTGGCCGGGCGCTGGAAAACCCGGCACCCAAAGCACCGTTCCGTTCACCTCGATGGATGTGCTCCCCACGCTGGCCGAAATCTGCGCCCTGCGCGAGGTTCCCAAGACGGACGGGCGCAGCGTGGCCTCCGCCGTTGCAGGAAAGACAATGCCCTCCCACCCTTTCTTCATGCATTATCCACACTACGGAAACTGGATGAACGGCGGGTATCCGGCAACGACAGTCGTTTTCGAGGGCTGGAAGCTGCTGCGTTTCTATTTTGACGGTCCCGACCAAAAACACCGTTTTGAACTGTACCACCTCGCCGAGGACGCGGGCGAAACCGTCAACGTGGCGGACAAAAACCCCGACCGCGTCAAAGCCATGGACCTGCTGATCGAAGAGTTTCTTGCAGAGACCCGCGCCGTCCAACCCAGACCCAATCCCGGGTACCGGGCGGATTCCCCGGGCGCTGCAGTTCCCCGATAAACACCACACCTTGGCGGGCACTCTGCCGCTCCGGGGACGATGTCGCGAATTCGGCACTCTGCATAAGCGCTCCCTGCGGGCAATCCACGCAGGGGGCGGATGCGCGGCCCGGCTGTTTCCCCCGTAAAAAGCTCCGCGCCAACTTTATTCGTACACCAACTCCGCCGTTGCTGTCGTGGTCCTGTCCGACCGGAAACGAATCCAATAGGCGCCGAACTCCTCCGGGAAAACATGTCCGACCCCTGAAGGCTCCACCGCGAACGTCCGGTACGGTATCCACACGCCAGTGCCATCCACATCCACCTCCGCAACGATGTGGACCGTCCCCGGGGCATCGTGACTCAAGCGCAGACTCTTTTTGTCGTAGGCGGTCATCAAATAGGGATCCGAGGGGGTGTTCGCCTCGACTTGCGTGTTCTTCCAAGGGCCGCCGATGCCGCGCGGTTTGCCCAGTTTCCAAAGATCGTCGATGACGCCCGCCCACACGGTTTCGGAACCGTCCGGGGCACTGAATACGTGGGCCGTGTTGGAGTTGCGGGCGGCTTCCGCTGCGGGTTTTCCAGCGAGAAACATAAGTCCGTACTGGGACGCAAAATCGTCGATGTCCAGAAGATGCGTTGCGATGGGACGCAGCTTTGCCAACCCCTGTGCATTGCGCGCGGGAAGCTCATAAAAGGTTCCGCCCACGTTGAGCAGATCGCGCTCCGTGGCCACTTCGCGACAGACACGGCCGCCGGTTTGTGCGGGAAAATTCGGAGCACCACGCGGAACCCGGTACCGGCGACCGTCCTCCTCGAGAATTACCGATGCTCCGTCTTCCCGCACGCTGTGGATCGCCGCCGGCGCGGCCTTTCGAAGCGCATCCAGGGTGCGGGAGTCGGTTCGCTTCTCGAAGTGCAGCGCAGTGTCAATGGCATGCACCGCACCCGAGCGCGAGAGCACTCCGATGTGATCGGGCCCGAGGCTCAACAAAACAGCACGGGACCCGGCGCGGTCGGACTCGCTCCACCGCGGAACCCCATCAAAATCGGCATGATTGGCTGCAGGCCGTTTATCCCTTTGCGAAAGATGAAAATGCGCGGTGGCCCTCGCTGCGGGGGCCTCGGCAAGCACGCGCACCCACGCGGGCATGGGATTTGAAGGAATCAAAAATGCAGCCGCCTCGCGCGGTTCCACCCGTTGGGTGGCCAACGGCGACCACTCCCCGGAGCCGCGCATATCGGCCTCGATACGGAACACCACGCCCTGTTCGGATTCGTGATGAAGATGCAGCACGCCGCGCTCAAAGCCGTTTGTTAGAAACGCATCACTCGGCGCGTTGGCAGGAACGTTTTCGCGGAGCCATACGGAGCCGCGGCCGATGCAGGGGCCCAGCGCCGGGAGCACCGCCGGATCCACAAACCAGAGATTGGAGTTCGACTGAGGCGGGGTCGCGTGCTCGTTCTTGAAGGCGCGCTTGTTCAGGAACTCGTTCTTCGCGGAATCATCGCACCCGAACACCACGCGCCCCTTCCATGGCGCGAAATCCCCAATCACGCGCAGATAGTTGGAAAGCGGCGCGATCCCGGCCGTGTTTTTAAGCGAAAACGTTTTGGGAAACTGCCAAAACGTTCCATGCATGGTCATGAGCAGATCCGCCCCGCCCACGTCGCGGATGCGAGGCCACTCCGTGTTCCATCCATGCGCCCCGTCATAGGAATGACTGCCCTTGGGTAGTCGGAAAAAATGCCACGCTCCCCCGTCCAGGAGTCCGAGTACAAGGGATTTTGCATCCCAACCCACCGCCCACACCGGATCCGTCTCAGGATGGGCTGCGCCGCTGATTCCGCCGGGCCCCGAGACTTCGGTAAACTGATTGCGTCGGATCAGACGCCACTCGCCCGAGCCGTTCCAGAACCCCAGCGCCCCGGAGGGGACCGTGGGGTCGGTGACCACCCGGGGATCCCGGTCTCCATTGTTGGAATAGATCAAACGCCCCTGCCCCGTGTAGAGCCCCTTGCCGTGATAGCCCGGAAGGGAGCTGCGCGGCGCATCAAAATGATAAGGCTCCACCTTGCCGCGGTAAGACTCCGCCAAATTTCCGTCCTGAATGAGGCAGCGCACCTCCAGACTGCGGACATCCACCTCGTACAACCCCTCCTCCATGGTGGCGTAGTACACCTTGTCGGGATCGTTCAAGTGCGCGGCCGTCCCGGTCAAGCGGCCAAACATTCTCTGCGGCGGGATGACGCGCACCCCGCGGTTTGCATCGATGAGATAGGGGCCGATAAGCAGCTGGTTGCTCTGCCGGTGGATGAACCGGTTCGCAGGCGTTCCCCCCACGCTTTCGGGCCGCACGATCTGCCGCAAATCGGGAGTGATCTCGTAGAGCTTGTCCGAGGATCCCAGAGGCTTGTGCGGACCATAGGAAATAACCCAAAGGCGATCCGCCCATTCCACCACAGCCCCGGTACCGCACTCACCCTCCTGGTTGACGGTGCGCAGATGCGGATACACCCCCGAAACGGAGAGAGGCGCGCCCCACAGCGCGGGCCCCAACAGGGTGAGGGAAAACGGAAGAAGGAATTTTCGCATACACGGAGGAAACCGGCCCTGCTTACAACCCAAACCTTGGCGAACAACAAGCGCGTTCCCTCCGTCTTACTCCCCCCGGGAAACGGCGTTTTTGCGGAGATGTGTTCTCATTTTTTCCCAAAATGGAAAAAATCCCGCGCCCGCCATCGCA
Organism: Chthoniobacteraceae bacterium; assembly: GCA_044370075.1. GTDB lineage: Bacteria > Verrucomicrobiota > Verrucomicrobiia > Chthoniobacterales > Chthoniobacteraceae > Chth-196. Next base: position 3,370 of record JBILWF010000371.1, read on the forward strand.
AAGGCAGCAAGGTCCGAATTCCTGCGGAGAAGCGTGAACCGGATTCCGCGCATCCCCAGCAGAGGAGAAATCCGGGCAGCCAAATCCCCGACGGGCCCCGCCACGGGCGCGAGGGCAACGACTTCCCGCAGAGCGTTCGACTCCGCCCATTCGCACAGCGCCCGGGCGGGATCGTCCGTTTCCAGGGCAACTGCAGGACAACCATAGTGCGCCTCGGCACGCCGCAACCCGTCCTGCACCGCGATCCGGATTGACGCAATACGCCGCGTGCTCAGTCCGTAGGCCTCCCGGTACACCGACTCGCTCAAGCACGCCGCGACCGACACGGGACGGAGCGCACACAGGGGGCCGATTTCCGGCGCCAAATCGTCCGGATGCAGCCAGATCCCAACGGGCTGCTGCTGGGAATTCAGCGAGGAGGGACGTTCCGGCAAGGGGCGCGGCGTAAGATCGAGCGTCTCGGGGGAGGCGTGCGCGACAAGGGTTCCATCGGCGAGGCGCGCATTTCCTAAGGCTCCCGGGTGAAGGTATTCCGGGGCATATTTTTGAAT
>JBILWF010000373.1:0-3918 GCA_044370075.1 Chthoniobacteraceae bacterium
GGTTGCCAAGGTTTCCCAGCCGTCTTTTGCATTGATCTGGGGGGCTCCCTGTCCGGTCCATACTTCGATGTCGGTGAAGCGTCCGTCGATTTCCTTGATGGCCATTCCGCGGATGGGCTGCGCGGTGTTCCATTCCATCATGAAGATGCCCGGATTTTCGCGGCTCAGGGGTTGATCGCGGAGGGCATCCCATTCGCCCCCGGGGCTGACCGTGCCCGAATTGACAGTGACTTTGCAGGTGGGGAAGAGGTTTTCGAAACGACGCCGCAGGATCTTCATGCCCTCAAGTTGCGCGGACCATGCCTCCCCCCCCTTGGCGCTTTTGTCGCCCAGCAGCACCTCGTCGAATTCATCAAGCCCCCGGTCGAAGCTGAGGCGGATAGCCCGCGTGCGTGTGTTCTCCGGAGCCGGCACTACCGTCCACCCTCTGCCCGCGACCCGGTGGACTCGTTTCCAGTGGCTTTCATCTGAGGGACTGGGCGGATAGGGAGCGTCCGGTTTCAGGACGCTGATGATCAGGTTGAGCCCTTTGGAGTCGGGCAAGGGAAAGGCAAAGCTGCCCAGAGGAGCCTCCCGCTCCAGCGCGATAACCACGTGCTGGCGCGGGGCTGAATCCTTCGCGGTCTCGAGATACGTCAGACCGCGGCACCCGGGCGGAGTGCCGCTCAGGCGCAGGATGCGCAGAAAATCCGCGCGCGGGTCCGGGTCGTCGTATTTGTTGGTTTTTGAGGGCTTGGCGTATTTTGGTTCGCTTTGGTCGAGGTCCACGTCCGAGGCGGGGAAGGCGTTTTCCATCCAGTCTGCTCCGGCGTCTACTGCGACGTAGAGTTTTCCGTCCCGCACCGCAATGCCGGACGCGCCGCGTTTGCGCAGCGCAGTGGCGGCGAGTTCAAACGGCGTATCGAGTTTTTTATCGGGAAGACTGAACCTCCAGACATAGTCCATCTGACCCTTGAGCGCAGAGTGTCCCTGGGATTGCGGCATGCCATAGACGTTGAGTCCGTCGCTCGCGAGAAATGCCGGTCCGGTCCACGCAATGATGTTGTGGTGGCCCCAAAGTTTGCGTCCCTGCAGGTCGCACTCAATGACGGCGACGCCGCTTTCGGCGGTGGTGGAACTCAGGAACACTCGGTCGCTTCCCGCGGCGCACACTGCGCGGGGTGGCGTGTGGTCGGCCATCCATCCTCCCGGGCCGGAATGTCCGTTGAGCCACGGTGAGTTTTCTTTGTTCACCATCGAGACATTCGGATACGGGGTCATCTCGTATTTCAACGTGAGCTCCGGGCTGGTGATTGCTTTCCACGTATAGGTACCCGGCTTGATGAATGCCCCGGAGTCGTCCTTCAGGTCCCATGCGACTGCTTGCTCGCCGGCTGCCATCGCCATCCGCGCCGGGAAGTTGCGCACCCTGTGTCCGTCTGCAGCATCGACCGCCATCGAAACGCTCTGTTTTTCCGGCAGCCCAAACCGGATCGAAAGCGGGGGATCCTTTTTTGTGGTGCGTGATTCGGGCAACGGCGCGCTTCCGAGGTTGGTGAATACCTGAAGTCCATCGATGGCTCCCCACGGTTCGCCTCCGCCCCGCGGGGAGACCGTTGATTCCGCCACAAGCCGCAGCCCCCGCGTCGCGAACGGGGGGAATGTGATTTTCCATCCCGCCCCGTCCGGGCGCGGTTCCTGTTTGATGCGTTCCCAGTCCTGCTCTGCTGCAACAGCGGGGTTGACACCCGGCTTTCCGCGGTATGCAAACGCCTCAAACTTTTTGAAGTTGGTGGACACAAGCAGACCGGTGATCTCATGCGGTTCATCCCACGACACGACAAACCATGAGGGGGCGATGTCCGAGACTGGCGGGCGTGGCACATGGCCGTCCTGATCGGGGCCGTGGCTCTGCCACCGGCCGGATCCGCGGACAATGTGCGCCGCGCTGAAAACCTCGGGCGGGCTGAACATGCTTTTTCTGGTGTATTCGGCGTCTGCGTTTGCGATCGCCTCCGGCACAATGTTGTGGAGCCGGTCGCGCAGGAGACGCAGCGATGTAAATCGATACCAGTCGCCGCTCGTTTGTTCGACCGTACACAGGAACGCCAGCGACTCCCCGCCCTGCGTTGCGAGTCTCCAGCCCGATTGATTGGGTGGAAAACTCACGTCGACCCACGCCTCCTTCTCCGAAAGGTTTTCCGGCAGGGGGTTGCCCGGCTTGAGGTATTGAAGGCTGCCGTGGCGTTGAAACAAAACGGACTGGAATTTCACCGCGCGTTTGAAGACTACCAGATATTGAATGCGCTTTGCGTCCCGCTGTTGGGTGGGGGGGATGGCGGCCCATGCATCGCCCTGGGCGAGTCCCAGCGTAGCGAGGATCTTGCTTTTGAAATCGCCCTCCACGGGCCGGCCATCCACCAAGGCCCTGCACGCGGGTACATCGACATCCGCAGCGGAAAGCTCTATTCCAAGCTCGGGTGGTTTGGGTTCTCGCTGTGGTGCGGCGTGCGATGTCAACAGGCCAAGAAGCGCGAAAAGACAAAGGGTCCACGGGAGAGCGCTCGACCGGGCGGGAGAGCGTGTGGACGCGATCGGGGATGGGATTGGAGGCATGGGGTGAATTTGAGGGGGGTTGTTGAATGACCTCCGCATCCGGCGGCGATAGTTCGCCACAGGCGCAGTGGTCCGATCGCGCGGTTTGGGAAGAGTTGTAATCGAACGGATGTTTTTTCAAAGCTCTCCTGCTCGACTCATGCGCGGGGTTTATGCATTGCAGCGGCGGGAAGACCCGGCGGCGAGGCCCCGGCACGTCACTCTGCGGAGTTGTCTCCCCCGTGCACCGAGCTAACTTGAAACTCAACCACCCCATGAGCCCCCGAGGAAAACTCCTCGCGACCCTTGCTGTCGCCTGTCTGACTCCATCCGTCTTTGCGGCGGACGAAGAAAAACAGGCTGCGTTCTTCGAATCAAAAGTACGTCCTCTCCTTGTGGCCCGCTGTTACGAGTGTCACAGCAATGAATCGGGAAAATCCAAGGGAGGACTCTTGCTGGATTCGCGGGAGGCCTTGCACCGGGGAGGGGAGTCGGGGGCGGTCCTGGACCGGGAGCACCCCGAAAAAAGCCTGCTGCTTTCGGCCGTACGGCGTGAAAACGCGGATACGGCCATGCCGCCCAAAGAGCCGCTTCCGCCCGGCGAGGTCGCTGTTTTTGAGGAGTGGATTCGCTCGGGAGCATTTGACCCGCGCGTGGGACCTGTGGCTGTGGATCCCATGGAAAGGCGCATGGAGGAGGCGCGGTCGCACTGGGCGTTTCTTCCCCGGCACAACGCCCAGGCACCGGCGGTTCGCGGGTTGGAATGGGTGCGCACCCCCGTCGACGCCTTTGTGCTCGCAGGGCTTGAAAAGCGCGGACTGCACCCGGCTCCTGCAGCGGATCCGCGCACGCTGCTGCGCCGTCTTCACCTCGATATCACCGGTTTGCTCCCGGATGTTGAAACCGTCGAGGCTTTCGCGCGCAATCCCGACGAAGCCGCCTACGAGCGGGCCGTCGATGCCCTGTTGGCGAACCCGCATTTTGGGGAGCGCTGGGGGCGCCACTGGCTGGACCTCGCTCGTTATGCGGACAGCAGCGGGCTCCACAATGATTTGGACCGTCCGCACGCATGGCGTTACCGCGATTACGTGATCGCGAGTTTCAATGCGGACAAACCCTACGCCCGCTTCATCGCTGAACAGATTTCCGGCGATGAGTTTGCCCCGGGTTCTGAGGAGGCGCTGGTTGCGACGGGGTTCTGCCGCAACGGCCCGAGCAATGAGGACAACATGGGGAACAAAGCCGAGCAGTACCGACTCGATGAACTTGATGACGTCATATCGACAACTTCCTCCGTGTTCCTCGGGCTGTCCCTCGGATGCGCACGCTGTCATGAGCACAAGT
>JBILWF010000374.1:0-3917 GCA_044370075.1 Chthoniobacteraceae bacterium
GGCGGGGTACCGGCCTCAACCGCCGATGGAACGCAACGCGGCCGCCGTCGACTCCCAGTCCAGACAGGCGTCGGTGATGGACACGCCGTAGCGCATTCCGTCCTTGATCGCCGGTTGCGCGCCCAGATGGATGTGGCTCTCGATCATGGCGGCGACGATATCCTTGCGCCCGGAGGCACGTTGTTCGAGGACGCCGCGCAGGACGGCGGGTTGGCGCAGGGGATCCTTGCCGCTGTTGGCGTGGCTGCAGTCGATCATCAGCGCCGAGGGCATGCCCGCCTTCTGGAGTTTTTCGGCCGCGGCTGCCGTGTGTTCCGGGCCGTAGTTGGTGCCGTCGCGGCCCCCGCGCAAAACAATGTGGCTGTCGGGGTTGCCCGAAGTCTTGATGATGCTGGTGATGCCATCCTGGTCGATGCCCAGAAAATTGTGCGGGGCGCAGGCAGAGCGCATTGCGTCGATGGCGGTTTGAATGCTGCCGTCGGTCCCGTTTTTGAAGCCCACGGGCATGGAAAGCCCGCTGGCCATTTCCCGGTGGGTTTGCGATTCGGTTGTTCGCGCCCCGATTGCCGCCCAGCTGATGAGGTCAGCGATGTACTGGGGCATGATGGGATCCAGGAATTCGGTGCCCGCCGGGAGGCCCAGATTGGCGATGTCTAGAAGGATTTTGCGTCCGAGATGGATGCCTCTTTCCAAGTCCCCGGAGTCGTCCAGGTGGGGGTCGTTGATGAGGCCTTTCCAGCCCACGGTGGTGCGGGGTTTTTCGAAGTATACACGCATCACGACGAAGACCCGGTCCCGGATTTCCTCGGCCAGATCCCGCAGGCGGGTCGCATAATCGAGCGCAGACACCGGATCATGAATGGAGCACGGGCCCACGACCACCATGAGACGCGGATCCTCCCCCCGGAGAATCCGGCGCGCGGTCTCCCGCGCCTGCCGGATTCGCTCCAGCGTGGCGGATGGGGCGCTGATGGCGTGCTTTACTTGCCGCGGGCTCACCAAGCGTTTGACGCCGCTGACGCGCACATCCTCGACGCGCGAGTCCGAGGCGGGGGAAGGGAGGGCGGATTGGGGTGCAGCGGCCGCGGTAGACATAAAACGGACCGGGGATCATCGTCTTGGAAAGCCGCTTCTGCAATGATTTTGGTGCCGCTTGTGGGCGGCGCGCGCGCGGGCGGATTGAACAACGGGTTTGGAGGAATTTGGCTCCGCAGGCCGGCCCATCTTTCCGGGAAGGGACGTGCCCCGCGCGGGTGGGGGCTTGCCCCGGAGGTCTTCTCAAACTGCCGCATGGATGGAACGCAAATCTCCCATTTGCGTCCCGAGTTGTTCGAGCTCCTGCAAAAGTTCCCTCCAGTCCCCGGGCTCCCGCATTGCGGGCGGCAGAAGCCTCGGGGCCCATTTAAGAACGAAGGCTCCCAGCATCAGGCCGTTTTCCCCGTCACGAATGAGAGCCGAGAGGGCTTCTGCGGCGGCATCGGGGCCCTGATCCGACAACAGTTTTTTTACTCGCGGTACAAACGTGTGGAGGCGGGCGGACAGTTTCCGGAGCGAGGCTTCCAGACTTTCCCGGGTGGATGCCGCGGGGGCGTGGGACGGGGGAAAGGACCACGGCTCGGGGGGCTTCCGCCGCAGGGTCTCTTTCGCGGGAAAATCCTCCGTTCGGATGACCCGGGTGTTTTCAAGCCGCGCGCCGCGATCGGTCACGGCATGAACCAGTCCCGCCGGATAGGAGGCCAGCAGGCGGTTGACTTCCCTCCATTCACCGAAAGCGTGTGTGGGCACGTCCGCGCAAAAATTGCCTGGTACCCTGGGAAGGGCGGTTGCGGGCATCGGATTGGCGTCGTCGCGCCATCCGGCGTGATGCCGGTCGGTCGGGTTGGTGGGATCGAGGGCGAAATCCATCCCGAAGAGGAAAATGGGGGAGCATCCCAGAAAGCGGGCGAGGGACAGCGCGGTGACCCCGCAGTTGACCGTGGCCGAGACGGCGGTGTTGGCGACGCCCGTTTTTTCGAGCCAGACATGGGTAAGTTGGTTGCAGGAGAGGTAGTACCGTTGATTTGGCGGAACCCGCCCGGTCCAGTCAGCGGGGCTCGTCAGGCACAAAACCACGCGGGTGCCGCGAACGTCTCCTTCGGGAACGCAGCGCTCCGCGGTTTTGGATGCGTCCATGGAGACGACAAAGTCCGGTTCAAGACCGTGGGCCCGCAGGGCGCGCCAGGCCGAATCCGCCGCGAACAGGACCCCGAACGGGCGGACCTGCTTCAGGGCGTGTATGGAGCGGTCGAGCGAGGGTGCGGCGCCAACGACCCAGGCGGGCCGGCCGCGCAGCAGGTCTCTGGAGTCCTCTGGCAGCCTGTGGTCGGCGTAGTCGAGCACGTTGCGCAGGCAGTTTACCTGCCAGACGAGGGAATCCCTCTGGCGGGTGGACTGGATTCGGAAAGCGGCTTCCAGCACTTCAAAAACAGCCCGCAGGATGGGCTCGTAGAGCGGGTTTGTTTCCACCCCCCGGCATACGAGGAGGCAGGGAAGATATCTGAGGCTTTCTTCCAGAAACTTTTCCACCCGGCTCCGCGGGGTGACTCCCGGAGGGGCTGGGAGGGGTAGGCGCTCAACGCGCGGTTTTTTTCCGGCAAATCGGGAGGCATCCCCGGTCTCGTCTGCGCAGATCCAGAGGGCCCGGGAGTACGCCGCGCCGGCTTCCTCCCAAAAGCGCGGGGGAGGCGTTCCCAGCACGATGGCACAATCGGAGCCTTCGACTTTTTTTTCGATGAGAAAGACGGAGCTCACGGAGAAGACCTTAGCGGAGAGGCGGTGGGGGAAGGCAAACGGTCTTCCAAAGGGTGCGGGATTTCAAACGGGGGAGGCCTCGGCCACCGCGATCTGGTGTTCCTCGCGCAGCTGGGCGGGTGTTTTACGCGTAATCAATCGGTTGAGATCCTTCAAGTCGCCGCAGCCAGTCAGACGGGATACCGGAGCCAGAGCAGGCGCATCTTCGCGAATTTGGTAGAACCGGTATCCGAGCGGCTCGAAAAACGCGGTGATGGCCGCGCCGGCCGTTTCGCTCAGAATTTCGATTATAAAATCGGCCTCGATCCGGTGGATCGAGGCGCCCAGACCCTCGAGCACGGTTGCTTCGGCACCCTCCACGTCTATTTTTACAAGCACCTGCATCCCTTGGGATGTCGGGGAAAGCTGGTTTAGAAAATTGTCCAGACGCACGGTTTTCACCTCCACCCGGGATTTGGGGGAGACAGGGGTGGGGCGCGTCAGGGACGCACCCGAGGTGAGGAAGTCGGCGTCGGAGAACACGTTCAAGGGAAGCGTGGATTCGGTGTTTGAAACGGCGACTTCTTCGCACCGGAGGTGGGGAAAAGAGTTGAGCGCGATGTTTTGGCGGATCCGTGCGGCATTTTGCGGCAGGGGCTCGAAGCACACGACGGACGCCTCTGGAGCCTGCGAGGCGGCGCACAGGCCGTAAAGGCCGGTGTAGGCGCCGATGTCCAAGATGAGCTGTTTTTGACGGCACAGGGCTAGCCAGACGCGCAGGGAATGCGGCTCAAACGTTTTGTTCCAGAGTATTTGCGAGACGACCAGATCGTCGTTTTCGGAGGTCATCCGAAAGGGGGCGCATGGGTAGCAGTCAATGGACACGGGCCCCCAAAACGGCAGTGCATGGGAGAGGGCCAGGGCCGGGATCTTCTCCGGGTCCACGCCGGTAGCGTGGAGAAAGTCGCGGTATTCGAGGGTCCTCCGGTTAATTCGCGTGCGGGATTCGGGGGAGCTGGAATCCACTCCCGCTCGAATCCGGGCCTCGGCAAGAGACGCCTCCACCGCCGTACGCCACTGAACTCCATCCGCTGCGCGCGGTCCACTGGAGGGCATCCCCCGCCGGTTCACAAAAAAGGGCTCCAGAA
>JBILWF010000375.1:0-3913 GCA_044370075.1 Chthoniobacteraceae bacterium
GTGATGGTAGGTGCCCGGAGCTTCCAGCGTCATGCGTTTTAAAAGCGGATGGTTTAAATCCGCAAGCTCCAGCCATGTGATGGGGGTGGTGATGCGGAACAAACCCTCCACCACGGGCAGCGCCGCGGAGATGAGCAGAGAGGTGGCCACGCCACTTCCGAAGGCAACCGCACACTTCCATCCGATCACGTCCCAACGCGTCGAGGCCAGGTTGTGAAAATCGGGCGGCGCCACGTGGCCCAGCAAAAAGGCGAGAACCAGGGCAGTGGCACCCACACCCAAGCCCGCCCGCAACAGGTCGCTGCGGCGGCGCACCTCCCGTGTCATCACAGCGGCTACAAATCCGCTGAGCAAACTCAGAACCAAAAACCGCGCATCCACAGCTTCACCCAACAGCGCTCCGAACAGACTCGCGAAGAGGGCCACCACCATCCCCAACCGCTCCCCCAGCAGCACGGAAATCAGCAACGGTCCGAGGGCGTAGGGAACCGCCAACTCCCAGAAATGATGCCGCTCGACCGCATTCCAGCCTGTGTCGGAAACCGCGCCCGGATCAGCGCCACACGCCATCACGCATCGCACCACTTCCAAATGACCGACCAAAGTTCCCAGAATGAGAAACAGGCGGGAATTGTCCGCCCAGACCTTTGGATGATTCATCCAAAGAAGAACGCAGCTCAGCAGGGCGATCAGCCAGAACATGACCAGGCGCTCCATGCCGCCCGGGGCCTGTCCCCAGCCCGCCAGTCGCGTGAAAGCCAGAAAGACGAGGCCCACGATCACCAGACGGATGCCGCGGCCGTGCAGGAACGTCTCCACCCATTCGCTTTTGGTCAGACGCCTCCGCAGCTTTGCCGAGGCAAGCCCCCTGCGAATCAACCGTTTTCGAGTTAAAAACGCCGTCATTGTTTTACCCACTTCACCAATGCGTTCGGGGAGGATCTGCAAAAAATAATCTGCAAAAAATGATTACCGGGACTCGCAGCCCTCCCCCGTTCCGCGATGCCGCCTGTAGGCGCGGATGATCGCAGCCACCAGTTCATGCCGGACCACGTCCTTGTCTGTGAAATGACAGAACTCAATTCCGGGTACCGAACGGAGCGCCTGAACGGCCTCCACCAGCCCGGAGCGGCGGTTGGAGGGCAAATCAATCTGAGTCTGATCGCCCGTGATCACACATTTAGAATCCTGGCCGAGGCGGGTCAGGAACATAAACATTTGCTCGGTGGTGGTGTTTTGGGCTTCATCCAAAACCACGAAGGAACGCGCGAGGGTTCGTCCCCGCATATAGGCCAGCGGGGCGATTTCAATAATGTTTCGCTCCAGACACCGCTGCAACTCCTCCGGTTCCAGCATGTCCTGGAGCGCATCGTAAAGGGGCCGCAAATACGGCATGATTTTTTCGCGCAGGTCCCCGGGCAAAAAGCCGAGAGCCTCCCCCGCTTCGACTGCAGGCCGTGTCAAAATGATGCGGGAAACGCGGTCCTGTTTGAGGGCCGACACGGCGGCGGCCATCGCAAGGTAGGTCTTTCCCGTGCCGGCGGGTCCGATGCCAAACACGATGTCACGCGCCTGAATTGCCTCAACGTACACGCGCTGGTTTTGCGTTTTGGCAATTACCGGCGCACGGCGAGCGGAGACGTTCAAGCGAGTGCGGCTCAATTCGTCCAGTCCCGCGGACGCGGGTTCCTCCAAAACGCGCAGTGCGTACTGAAACTCTTGGCGGCGAATGGGAACCCCGTTTTGGCGTGCCTTGTCGAGTTGTTCAAAAAGCTTTCGGACTTTTTGGATTTTGTCGCCCTGTCCCTCCACGCGCAACCAGCCCTCGCGCGTGGTCAAGCGCACCTCGAGGGTCTGCTCGACGGTTTTCAACAGCCCCAAGTCATTGCCGTAAAGCGACTGCAGAACGCGGCCGCTTTCAAACTGCAGGGTGGCGACTTCACTCATAGGACTGCGACCGTCGCGGGACGGCCCCGCGTACGCCGCAAAAAATCAACGGAAACCGTAAACCATCCCCCAGGAGGTTCTTTCCTCGGGAGATTTCTCCACCTCCACAAAAAGATAATAGGTTCCAGTGCGCTTGGGTTTGATGCGCGCGGCGGCTTTCTGCCCCTTCTGCCAACGCTCATCTTCCACGAGTTTTCCCGAGCTGTCGTAAATGTGCACAGAGACCACCGCGTTTTTAATGTCGGTGCCGATGCAGAACCAATACTCGTTGCCTTTAAAAAGCTGGTGGGGAATTGGCTTGGGCTGAGCCGCAGGCAGGTCGCCTCCCCAATGTTCTTCGCGCACCGTGAAGCCTTCCTTGACCGCGGGCATGGCAGCCTCGAAGGCAAACGACAATGCATCGTCAATTGTGCCCTTCGCAGTGCTCAAACCGGTCGCCAACAGCGCGAGTGAACAGCTGATAATCAGAAGTTTATTCACAAAACCGTTTGTTTTCGGTTGCTGCATTCCACGGCCCGGAGCGCTCACGCCCCCCCCCTTATCGCGGCCACCAAGTCGCCGCACACCCTGCCAATGTGCTTCACCGATTTCTCCGAAATGGAGAAACCATCCTCCGCCCCCATCAGCGGATGGATTTCCCGCAGTCCGGATTGAATCCTCTCCAAGAGGGCGTCGGTTTTCTGAGACTCGCTCATGGTCTTCAAGCGCCGGTTAAAGTGTTCCACCAGAATCGGCTGGTGCAAAAGTTCGGCACCGTCCTTGGAAAAAGCCTTGAGCACCACGGCCGAGAGGGCCTCGGTTCCGCGAAGCCATCCACCAAGGCTGACCAGATGAGCGAGCGGTTCGCTGTTAAGTTCGACCATCGCCTGCCGCACGTCTGCAAGCGCCAGATCGAGTTCCTTGCGAACCTCCACCCAGCGCCGCTTGTCCGCATATTCCACAATCGAATTTGCGCGCCGGCTGACGGCTTTCTCAACCCCGATCGCCTTGGCCAGGGAGCGGACGCTGTTGCCGATGTTTTTGACTTCCGCCGTATTTTCAGCCTCTACCGCGATGAACCCCTCGGCGATCACCGTTCCCAGCAGCAGGGAAATTTGCCGTTCGCCCCCGCGCGGTTCCGCCACGCCTTTCTGGGCGCGCAGAACCTCGGTCCAGTTGGGTTTTCCAAGCTTGTCCAGCACCGCAAAAACCTCGCTTGGAACGGGAACCACGACCTGCTCGACAAGCTGGGCTTCCTTTGGGAAACGGGAAAGGTCGATCGTCTTGGGAGGCTGCGCCGCCTGGCACAGGAGGGTGAGCCCTCCCGATAGAGCAACCATCGCGGCCACTCCACTCCGGGCGCTGAGGTAAGTTTGTTTCATAAAACGCAGTCGAAAGCTTCCTCCATGCAGGTGAAAAACACAACTGCGCCTTTTGAGCCGGGGAATGCCCCGGCGAGCACACAATTCACCCCATACTCATCCCTTCAATGCCGCGATCAGAATACCTGCGCAAAAAGGCGACCCGCCACCTCCGCAACGTCCTCCACGCGCAATGCTCCGGCCCCTTCCGCCTCCAGGCTGGTCATCTCCACCCCCGCGAGACCGCACGGCGTGATCCGCCGAAATCCATCGAGGGAACCGCAGACGTTGAGTCCAAAACCATGCATCGAGATCCAGCGGCGCACCCCGACGCCAATCGAAGCCAGCTTCCGCCCTTTGACCCAGACGCCCGTCAAACCCTGCCGAACAGCGGCATCCACCCCAAAATGGGTGCAAGTTTCCAAAACCAACTCCTCCAAGCTCCGCAGATGACGGTGCAAGTCCCGTCCCCGTTTCCGCAGATCCACGATCGCGTAACCCACCAACTGGCCCGGGCCATGGTAGGTCGCCTGGCCTCCCCGGTTGGTTTCCACAACCGGATGCGGTAAGGCCGCCCCAGCGCCCCCGTGCGGAATGAGGCTGGTTTTGTCGGTCCCGCGTCCGAT
>JBILWF010000376.1:0-3911 GCA_044370075.1 Chthoniobacteraceae bacterium
AGACGGGGACTGGAAGGGGCGGCGCAAAGACCAGCGTAATCTGGTGAAGGAGTGGCGCGAGAAGGGCGCGGTGCTGGTGCGCAACAAGGAGGAGCTGGAGCAGGTGGGGCCCTTGGAACGGCGGCGGGTGGTTGGGCTGTTCAGCAACGAGGCGCTTCCCTTTGCTCACCAGCTCGAATCGGGAAGTCGGCAGCCCTCTCTGGCCGATCTCACGGAGCGGGCCATCGACGTGCTGAGTACCAGTCGCAGCGGTTACGTGCTGGTAGTGGATGCCGCGCTCTACTCCAGTGCCTGTGAAATGAACTTTGGAGAAAAGGCTCTTCGGGAGGTGATTGCCTTGGACGAAGCCATCAAGGTTGCCGTCCGCAAGGCGGGGGATAAGGCGCTGATCCTCGCCGTGGGAGGGCATGGAACCGGCGGGCTCACTCTCAGCGGCCATCCGTTGCGCCAGCAAAAAGGTCCTGAGTTTCTGGGCTTGGATTCGGCAGGATACCCCTACCTCTCGTGGGCCTCCGGGCCGAACGGCCCCCAGCCTGCTTCGGGCGCGCCGCGCAAGGAACCTGCGTCGGTTCTTTTTTCCTACGGACTGGAAACGGCGGAGGATATGATCGGCCTCGGCCGTGGTCCGGGCTCGGAGAGGCTGAGCGGGTTCATGGAAAACACGGTCATCTTCGACATCATTCTCGATGCCCTTTAAGAGGGCGGTCTCGCTGCTGAATTTCGGATTTTCAACGGTTGGCTGTATCGGCGTGTTAGGCAGAAAAATACACCCTCTTCAAAATATAGATTATGAGCATTCTTGTGACTGGAGGTGCGGGTTTTATCGGATCCAATTTCGTGCTGGAATGGTTTCGCGAGCGGAAGGGGCCCGTTGTTGTCCTCGACAAACTCACCTATGCCGGCAATCCGGAAAATCTGGCTGAGATCGAGTCAAACGCCTCCTTCTCTTTTGCCCGCGGAGACATAGGCGACCGGGCTCTAGTCGCCGATTTACTTGCGCGACACCGGGTGGATGCTGTTCTAAATTTCGCCGCGGAAAGTCATGTGGACCGCTCGATCCACGGTCCGGGCGAGTTCATTCACACGAATGTCGTGGGTACCTTTGAACTGCTCGAAGCGGTGCGCGGGTACTGGACTGCCTTGGAATCGCCCCGGCGGGAGGGATTTCGGTTTCTGCACGTGTCCACCGATGAGGTCTACGGATCGCTCTCCGAGACCGACCCTGCTTTCACCGAGCAAAACCGGTATGAACCCAACAGTCCCTACTCTGCATCAAAGGCAGCGAGTGATCACTTGGTACGCGCCTACCACCACACTTACGGTTTGCCGGTTCTCACCACCAACTGCTCCAACAATTACGGACCTTTTCATTTTCCGGAAAAATTGATTCCGCTGATGATTTTGAACGCCCTTAACGGGAAACCTCTTCCGGTCTACGGGGATGGGCGTAACGTGCGGGACTGGCTCTATGTCACCGACCACTGCGCCGCAATCCGCCGCGTACTGGAGGCCGGCAGGGTGGGGGAGACTTACAATGTGGGGGGATGGAATGAAAAAACGAACCTCGAAGTCGTGGGTTCCATCTGTGCGATTCTTGACGAACTGCGCCCCAAGGCGGACGGCGGCTCGTATCGGGAACAGATTCAGTTTGTAAAGGATCGTCCGGGCCATGACCGGCGCTATGCAATTGACGCGTCCAAGATCGAGCGGGAGCTCGGGTGGCGGCCGAAGGAGACTTTCGAGCGGGGCATTCGCAAAACCATCCAGTGGTATCTCGACAACCCGAAGTGGGTGGAGGGCGTGCTTTCGGGAGCCTACCGTCAGTGGGTGCAGACGCACTACGGCGCGTAGGCCCCCCGGTTCCCCCGGGCGGGATGCTGCCGTTCGCCCGGAATAATTTCCGCGCATAGCATCCGATGATCGCTGGCCACCTGCCAGCGCGCGGAGCGGTCAATGGTGGTGCGCTCGGGAAGAATCTCCGGCAGCAGGCCGCGGCTGGCAAACAGGTAGTCGATCCTCGCGTAGACATCCCCCGTCTTCCAGAAGTGAGTCCAGTAATCGCCCAACGGATCGCGCGCATGCAGGTCCGTGAGCCCGTTGGGACTGTTGCGGATTCCCTGAATGCTTTGAATACAGGCCTGATCCTTGGTGTCGTTCATGTCCCCGTACACGAGGAGGTTCTCGAGGGGGTTCGCCTGAAGGATTGCTTCCGCGCGCTCGCGCAGCAGTTGCGACTCGAGTCGCCGCACCAGCGACTCGTTTTCTCCGGTCGCAAGCCGGCTCTTGAGATGAGCCCCCAGCAATCGCAACCGGTAGCCGGCTGCGGGCTCGACCGTAACTTCTAAAAAGCCCCGCCGCACAAGCTGGGGTCTTCCCTCCAAAACAAAGGGCACCCTCGCAAGGGAGAATCGTGCGGCGATCGGAAAGCGGCTCAGGAGTGCCAGATGGCGGTCCGGGTCGGGGCCGTCCACAAATTCGACTTCCGGCAGCCTCACGCCGCGCGCATCCAAGCGGTGCTGCAGATCAGCGAGCGACTCGCGGCATCCCATTTCGCAAACTCCCAGAATGTCTGGTCTGGCGGAGGCGATGATTTCTGCAACGGCATCCATCGACTCCGGGCTCTTTCCGCGGATTTTTTCACCCGAGGCGTGCTGGCCGGATATTTGGTAGTTTTGGAGATTGTAGCATGCGAAGGTGACGAAAGATGCTTTTTGCGCGGGGCTCGGCGGATCCGCGCGGTGTGTGCGGTGGATCACCGTAAACGTGCAAAACACCCACACCGCCGCGAAGCCTATGCGGGAACGAATAAAACGTTGGTTCACTCCCTAGACTTCGCGGCCGCGGGGCATGTCAGATCTGTTCTCGGCTTTGCCACACCTTGCGGGCTTCGCGCATCAAAAGTGCCCGAGCGGAAAAAAGAAACGCCCGGAGGGATTCTCCGGGCGTTGTAAACAAATTCAGATCTCTACGAAGCGTGTAGGTCAGTTGGCTAGGGCCTTCTCGATGGCCGCTTTGAGTTCTTCTGACTCCGGTTCGACTTTGGATTCGAAGCGCTGGATCAACGCACCGTTTTTGCCGATGAGAAATTTGTTGAAATTCCACTTCACCGGCCCGGGATGGCCCGCAGCCTCGCCTGTTAGTGCGGCAAAAAGCGCGTGGGGGGCTTCTCCCTTGATTGCCACCTTGCTCATGAGCGGGAAGGTGACGTTGTACTTGGAAGAGCAGAACTGGAGCACCTCGGCCTCGGTTCCGGGTTCCTGGCCGCCGAAGTCATTGCAGGGAATTCCAACGACAACCAAACCCTTGTCTTTGTATGCTTGGTAGAGGGCTTCCAAACCCTTGTATTGACGGGTGTAACCGCATTTGCTGGCCACGTTGACCACCAGAATCGTTTTGCCAGAAAACGCTCCCAGCGAGGAGTCTTTTCCTGAGATGTCTTTGATTGGAATTTTCAGCAGATCCGGGCCGGAGGCGGCCTGCAGTCCGCTGACAAACAATGCGAGGGTGAGGAGGAACGTGCGGAGTTTCATAGGCTGTACAGCCTAGGCTGATGGTTTCAGCGAGTCGAGTCACGAGGTCCCCGTGCAGCGCGCTTTTTGGACGGGGATGCAAATTCGCGCCGCGGCCCGCGATAGTCGGAGGGCGGGCGTTTGCGCGCGGGTTTGGAGATCCGGTCCATGGCGGTTCCTTTCGACTTGGCATGGGGAACATCTCTCTGCACGGGGCGTGCGTTTTCGGAATGTTCTCCTTCGGACACAAAGGTGGCTGTGGCCGGGGAAGCGGACTTCTTTTTCCGAAGCGCCCACGCGGTGGGTTCCCCTTCAGCCGATGCTCTTTTTGTAAACGGAACCGGGGTGTTCCGCGGTGCGGTCCGATCCCACTTCCTTTGGCCGGAAAAGTTCCGGGGAGGG
>JBILWF010000682.1:0-3909 GCA_044370075.1 Chthoniobacteraceae bacterium
TCGGCGGCGCGTGGTGCGTGGAACGCCCGTAGTTTGGTTTTATCCGCCTGCCTCCCGCTCTTCACATTCCTTCCCGATGCAGTATGTTCCCTGGCAGACTGTTGTCCGGGGCGCACGGCAGATTCTGGGCAAGGAAGAGGGGCAGCATCCGCAGGAGACGGACAAAGTCCGCGGTGCGAATGATGGTGGAGAAAGAGAGGACAGACACTCCGGGAGGCATCTGAGGTGGCCGGGGGGCGGCGCCCGGATGCCTTGCAGTTGGTGGCCTGAGCGGTCCTGCGGGGACTGAGGCGCCTGGGGACGCCGCCGTGGATTCGTCAACCCCGGAAAGAGCCCCGGGACGCTTTTTCGAGTTTTTTCGGCAAACGCGGCGGCTCACGGAGCAATATAAATGGATGCCTGTCCCTGACCCGAGCCAACACGATGAGTTCCTGCGCCTCTTCCTGGATGCGCAGGATTCCCTGCGGGTTTATGTGAGGTCGCTCCTGTTTGACCGGGAGGAAGAGCGTGAGGTTCTGCAGGAGGTGGCGGCGGTGCTTTGGCGCAAATTCGATGCCGGGATGACTCGCGAATCCTTCGCGCGCTGGGCGTTTGGTGTCGCACGGATGGAGGTGCTGGCTTTTCGAAGGGATCGCGCCCGGGATCGGCATTGTTTCGGGGAGGACGTGTTTGAGCTCCTCGCGCAGACCGTTAGTGAGCAGTCAGACACCTTGGAAGCCGAGCGAGCGGCTCTCGAGCAATGCATGGAAAAACTGCCCGCGCCGCAGCGACGACTCCTGGAGGCAGCCTACGCGCCGGGCGTCCGGATTGACCAGATTGCGCGGCAAATGAAACGCACTGCGATGGCTCTCTACAAAAATCTGCACCGTTTGCGACTCCAACTTCTCGACTGCACCCGGAACGCACTAGCCGAAGGAGAACGCTGATGCACACAAACGATCCGCGCCTTGAATTGATCCGGCATCATCTGGAAGGCGATGCCACCGCCCGGGAGTCGGCTGAGTTGGAGAACCATCTCCGGAACGACCCCGAGTTCCGGGATTTTTATGTGCGCTCCTTGAATCTGGACTTGGCCCTGGGCGACCTCTGCAAGCTCTCCATAAAATCCCGCGGAGAAGCGGCGGATCTTTCGGGTGCTTCATCGCAGCCAATCCGCGGCCCTTGGTGGCGGCGCAGTCCCTTGAGTGCCATGGCAGGTGGTGTTGTTTTCGGAATGCTCTTCAGCTCTGCGGTATGGGCTTATGTGCGGCCCATGACGGCGAAAACAGTGATGCTCTTTCGCGACGGTTTTGAGTCGGGCGACACACCTCTGGTGAAGGGGATTCCTGGTGAACCAGCGAAGTGGAGCGGGGATTTTTCCGAGGTGGTGGATGGGCAGCAGGGGGTGAAGCCCAAGACGGGCGCCAAAATGCTGCGTTTTCTGCGGGCGGACTATGAGGGTAAGACCAAGCACGAGGGCAATTACTATGCGGACATGTACCGGCTCATCGATGTGCGGCTCCACCGGAATGACTTCGCGGACGGGGGCACGGCGGTTCGTTTGTCGGCGGCATTTAATGCGTTCGCGTTTCCGCAGGAGGAGGGTTTCTGGTGCTCCGTCGCAATTCACGCCCTGGGATCGCAGTCCCTCGCGGAGCACGACCAAGGACCGGAATGGGCTATTCACTCCAACAGCCTGGCGATGGTTCGCGACCGGCGCATGAAACTCGATCGAGATCCGGCGACATGGCAGCGTGTGGATGCAGAGCTGCGGCTGCCGCCAGATACCGAGTTCCTGCTTATCCGCCTCAGCGTGGATCACGCGCACCCCGCACAGCGCCGAGCGACCTTTGATGGGCACTATCTCGACGATGTGCGCTTGGACTTGGTTCGTCGCTCCCCGCTGCCTTGATGCCTGCCGCAGTGCTTTTTAAACCCGCCGCGCGCCCGCGAGCCGATATTCTCCATGAACCTCGTCCTCGCACATTTGACCGCCTTTGCGCCGCTTGCGCCAGCAACCCCACGGCGTGTGGCGACAGGCCATTCCACCCGCAGGATCGCGGCTTTTAAAACGTCCTCTGTTACGGTGGAGGTGGAGTCGGGCAGACGCGGGACTATTCGGGCAACGGCTACTTTAAATACCCTTACTTTCGCAACGGCGGGCTGCTTAGGCATCACATCCCCGTCAACAACCGCGACGCCTTTGTCGTTGCCGGACAACTCCTCCGTTTTCTCTCGGAACCAGCGGCTAAAATACCGCCCCACAAGAAAACTCCCCGCACATCCACCTTTGGAACTGACGTCTTGGCCCGCCGCCGCTCTCCGGGCACCTTCCCCGCACCAGCTCATCCCGCCCCCCACCACCAGGCGATCGCTCCGCCAATCCCGCTCGCGGCCACCCGCTTGCCCCTTAAATCCCACTCCCCTGCCCTCATGAAACACATCGTCCCCCTTGCTTTCTTCCTGCTGTCGCACGCGCTCCGCGCCGCCGAGTCTTTGCCACAACTCGTTCCGCTGCTTGGGGAACGCGGGGACGTCATTTTCTCCGAATCCTTCGACGGCCCAAACCCCGTACCGCTTCGGGTCATAAAAAACACAAAGTCCGAGATCGCCGAGGGCGGGGTGCGTCTGGGGACCAAAATCGAACAACCGGAGTGGGGTCACGGCGGCATCGCTTTTGTCTACGGGACGGACCGACCACCGCTTGGAGATTTCATTCTTGAAGCCGACTTCCGCTGGGATGTCGGGCAGAGTTTTGGCTTCCAGTTCCCCAGACTGCGCGAGGCGGGGGAATCGCCGCACGGGATTGCCCCCGAGTTCTTCATCCGATTCCGCCGGCCCAAAGATGCGACACAGCCGGGCTCCTGGGACATCAGAGACAACGCCCCGGAAGCCGCCGTGGGAAAACAAGACGCCACCGCCGCGCTCCAACCCGACGCGAAAGGGCGGGTGCCCTGGGAGCGCAAGACCGTAGGCGAACACCAGGCCGCCTTCGCGCCCGGCCAGTGGTACCGGGTCATGATCGAGGTGCGCAATGGCGAGGTGGCGGTGCAACTCAGCAACGGCCAGTCCCTGCGCGGGAGGTGCCACAAAGCCAGCTCTCCCAAGATGTCTCCACAGATCGGCACGGGCCCCGACGGGAGTGAGGTCGTTGTGGACAACATCAAAATAAACGCTTTCCGATGAGCATCCGAAAACCGGTTCTTATCCTCCTTACCTCTCTGGCTCTGGCTCCTCTTCGGTTCGCTGTCGCCGCTGCTGCGGAAGCTCCCCGAATCGCCATGCCGGAAAAGCACCGCGCCCTGCTCAGGGAGCACTGCGTTTCCTGCCACGGTGCTGAGAAGCAGAAAGGCAAGTTCCGTGTCGACGACCTCTCATTTTCCCTCGCGGACATCGAGACGTCCGAAAAGTGGCAGAAGGTGCTCAATCAAATGAACTCCGGCGAGATGCCCCCGGAGGATGAGAAGCAACCGTCGAATGCGGCAAAGACGGATTTCCTTGATGACCTCTCAAATGTGATGGTGGCGGCGCGCAAAGCGCTCGCGGATCGCAACGGGGCCATCACAATCCGGCGGCTGAATCGTCGTGAATACGGCAACTCGCTGCGCGAACTGCTCGGCGTCGAAATCAATGTCACCGAGCTCCCGGCCGACACGGGAAACGGAACTTTCGATACACTGGGGGCTAATCTCTTTATGTCGGGAAACCAGCTGGACCAATACCTCGCACTCGGGCGCGAGGCGCTGGATGAGGCCTTCGAGTGGCAGGAGGCGATGGGCCTGGAGCGAAAGGTGCGCGCCGAGGCTGAGGAGGCTTCCCTGCAAGTGCGCAAAAAATACGAGGACGATCTCGACGCACTGGAGCGTGCCAGGAAATGGGTGACCGCAGTGGATACGGCAATGGCGCGGCCCGAAAATGTTGAAGTGGTCG
>JBILWF010000377.1:0-3907 GCA_044370075.1 Chthoniobacteraceae bacterium
CCGGAGCAGTAACCGGTGCGTTCGAGCGCCCCAAACCCCCTTGGGGAGATGGTTTTATTAGGTCCTCCCCCGAACCGGGAGAGATAAACACAAGGACGTTGTTTCCATCCCCATCTCATGGCGCACTGCACCTACTACACAACGGCAATTGATTACACGAACGCCGCGCCTCACATCGGGCACGCGTACGAAAAGATCCTCACTGATGTGCTCACCCGGTTTGAGAAACTCCGGGGAAAACCCGTGTATTTTCTCACCGGCGTGGATCAGCATGGCCAGAAGGTGCAGCAGTCCGCGGAAAAAGAGGGCCTTTCGCCCGCCGAGTTTGCAGACCGCTGCACCGGACACTTTCTTGCACTCTGGGCGAAGCTGGATGTGCAGTACGACGGCTGGGCAGCCACCACGCACCCAGTGCACCGCAAGGTGGTGCAATCCATCCTGCAGGCGCTGCGGGACGCCGGGCAGCTCTACAAACAAAAACACCGCGGCTTTTACAGCGTCCGGCAGGAACAGTTTTTGACGGACAAGGAGCGGAACGAGGCGGGGGAATTCGGTCCGGAGTGGGGACAGGTTGTCGAGTTGGAGGAGGAAAACTGGTACTTCCAACTGGCGCAGCACCGGCAGTGGCTGCTGAACTTCATCGACGGGCACGAGCACTTTGTGATTCCCGCTTTCCGGCGCGTTGAACTGCGCAACGCGGTCGAAAAGCTCTCGGGGGATCTGTGCATTTCCCGGCCAAAATCGCGGCTGAGCTGGGGCATCGAACTTCCTTTTGATCCGGAGTATGTGACCTACGTCTGGTTTGATGCGCTTATCAACTACGTGTCTTTTGCGGGTTATCAGGCCGAACCCGGGGACGGGTTGCCGGATTTTTCCGCCCTCTGGCCGGCGCGCGCGCACGTGATTGGAAAAGACATTCTTATACCGGCACACGGCGTGTACTGGCCGATCATGCTGCACGCGATGGGATTTGCGGATGATCAAATCCCCTCCCTGCTGGTGCACGGCTGGTGGAACATCGCGGGATCGAAAATAAGCAAGAGTTTGGGAAACAGCGTGGACCCGGTGGAACTGGCGGACCGGTATGGAGCGGAGTCGCTGCGCTACTATTTGATGGCAGACATCGCCACCGGGAAGGATGCCGATTTTTCGGAGGAACGCCTGCGCGGCCGCTACAACGACGAGCTCGCCAACAACGTGGGCAACCTGCTGAACCGGGCGCTGAACATGGCTCAGAAATACCGGTCTGGAGTGGTCACCAAGCGGGAGTCGTCTCTGGAAACACTGCGCGCGCTGGCAACCGTGGAAGCACCACGAACCGTGGCGGACTACACGCAGGCGATGGAAGCCTACCAGGTCGATGCGGCTCTGCGGGCAGTAATCGCCTTTGCACGCACGTGCAACCAGCTCATTGAAGCGCTGGCCCCTTGGAAACTTGCCAAGGATCCCGCACAGGCCGGTTTGCTAGACGATATCCTGTACCATCTTGCGGAGGCCCTGCGCATCATCGCGATTCTGCTTTCCCCCGTTCTGCCACGCGCATCTGCGAGCATTCTCGGACAGCTGCAAGTTTCGGGCTCTGCGCTCCTGGCGGAGACGGCATGGGGCGGCATTGCAGACGGGCACAAGCTCGGCGCGCCGGTTCCGGTGTTCCCGCGCCTGGAAGCGCCCCTGGCGGAAAGCTGAGCCTTTTGGGGAACGAAGGGCAGCCCGCGCTTGCACGCCGGCGCTGTTCTTGGAGACTCAAAGGCACGCGACGGACCTCTCCCATGACGCTGAGTTTTTTTTCCACCCTCGGCCGAGCCGCCATACGGCAGATGAACTATCTGGGGGAACTCGCGTTTCTTGCCAAAGACACGTGGACGTCCATTCGCGTGGCGCCGATTCGGTGGAAACTTTTGATGCGGCAGATCGCGGAAATTGGTTTCCGCTCGCAGTTGGTGGTGGTGGTGACCGGAGCGTTCACGGGGGCGGTTTTTTCGGCACAGACCTACTTTCAGTTTCACCGGCTGGGGATGGATTCGGCGGTGGGGGCGGTGGTTGCAGTTTCGATGTTCCGGGAGCTGGGGCCCGTGCTGACGGCGCTGATGCTCGCGGGGCGAGTGGGGGCCTCGATTGCAGCGGAGATCGGGACGATGAAAGTAACCGAGCAAATCGACGCTCTGCGCTCCCTGGGTGTGCATCCGATTGACTATTTGATCGTCCCGCGGGTGCTGGCCCTTTTGTTGTCCGGGCCGCTCCTGGCGATCGAGTGCATCGGTCTGGGTATCGGAGCTGGATACGTTGTGGCCACCAAAGTGCTGGGCATATCCGAGGCGTACTACCGCACGAACATGCTGAAGTTCACCACGGAGCGGGATATCAAAATGGCTTTGATTAAGGGAACGGCCTTTGCGTTTCTCATTGGCTTCATCGCGTGTGCGGAAGGACTCAAAACCTCTGAGGGCGCGGTGGGCGTGGGCCGCGCACCCACCCAGGCGGTGGTGGTGGCGTCACTGGTGATTCTCATCTCCAACTTCTTCCTCTCGTTCGCGCTCAACATTTTTTTCCCCGCGGGAACCTACTGATCCGCGGGAAGGAAAGCCGCTTTCTTGTATTCCATGATCGAGGTGAAGGATTTGTATAAAACCCTCGGCAACCGCATGGTCCTGAGCGGGATTACGCTGCGGATTGAGGCCTCCAAAACGCTGGTGATCCTGGGCCGGTCCGGGTGCGGGAAGAGCGTGCTGCTCAAACACCTCGTGGGACTGCTGCAACCGGACTCCGGCCAGGTGCTGGTGGACGGGGAGGACATCGCCCCGCTGGGAGAGCGCAGCCTGGGTGCGATCCGCAAAAAAATCGGGATCCTGTTTCAAAGCGGAGCGCTCTTTGATTCGATGAGCGTGGGGGAAAACATCGCATTTCCGCTGCGGGAATCGGGACTTTTAGATCCAAAAATCCTGCAGCAAAAAGTCGCCGAAGCGCTGGAGATGGTGGATCTGGCGGGGGAGGAAAATAAAATGCCCGAGAATCTTTCCGGCGGGATGCGCAAACGGGTTGGGCTGGCGCGCACGATTGTGTCGAGGCCGGCCTGCATTTTATACGATGAACCCACGACGGGGCTGGATCCGATTGCGTCCGACTCGATCAATCATTTGATCCGCCGGTTGCAAAGGCGTTTGGAAGCCACCTCGGTGGTGGTCACCCACGACATGAAAACGGCCTTCCATACAGCGGATGAGATTGCGTTTCTACACGAGGGAAAAATTTATTTTCAAGGCTGTCCGCGCCTTTTCAAAGACTCGCAGGATCCGGTGATCCGGAATTTTATTGAAGGCATCTCCGGCGACTCGGATTAGGATTTTGTAACTTTAAAAACGAAAACCCATGGCATCTCCCTCCAAAGGCCGCGCGGAAACGCTTGTTGGCATCTTTCTTTTCACGGGCCTGGCGATTCTCGGCATCCTGGTGGTGACCTTCGGGCGGATGGGCACGGCGCTTAAGGCTCCCTACCCGCTCACGGTGCTCTTTTCCAACGTGGGCGGTCTGGCGTCGGGGGCAGATGTGATGCTGGCGGGGGCCAAGGTGGGATTCATTGCGCAGGAACCGAAGCTGGTCGGGGACTCCTACCGGGTTGCGGTGCAGCTGAAGGTCCAGCAGGAAGTCAAAATCCCGCGCAACAGCCGCTTCTCGGTTGGAAGCGCTAATTTGCTGGGGGACAAGTACATTGAGATTGTTCCGAACCCGGACATGGATCCGAGCGATGTGTTGCAACCCGGGGACATAATTGAAGGGAGCCGGGCAGGGGGATTCGACGAACTCGCGGCACGCGGCGGAGAGGTTCTGGACCGGCTTTCAGAAAGTCTGAAGAGTTTTCAAACCCTCACCAACACCGTGAATCAAAAGCTATTGAATGACGCAAACTTTC
>JBILWF010000015.1:0-11841 GCA_044370075.1 Chthoniobacteraceae bacterium
GGGTAGCGTGCCGTCCGGGTTGCCCGCTTGGATGGAGAAGATGGCCATCACACTGCGCAAGCGGAGCTTTGCCGGCTCTTTTGATTCGGCGTACTGGGCGGCGCTGGATGAATTGGATTTCACCAAACAGGTTTTGGAATCTAAAGACGCCAGAGAATTGCTCGTGCGGCCGCCAGAGGACTCGGTTCTTTCCATGCATTACAAGCATTTAATGGAGTTTGAGACGTCACACAAACGCATGCCCGGATCCCGCTCGGGCAGCAGCTCCGGGCACCTCGCGCGGAAAACCCTGTTTTACGCCGCGCTGGGGGATACCCGAAGCGCTCAGACCGCGCTGAGGGAAATGGAGGAGGCGCTTCGCCAGTCGAAGGAGGAACAGAGGTTACCGGGGCAGGCCCTACTCGCGATGGCGGAGGCGGGACTGCAACAGGGCAACCCGGCGGATAGGCGCGCGAAGGAGTTGCGCATGCGAAAGCTTCTGCGTCTGTGCGTAAAGGAGTTGAAGGGTGGGGAGCCCGAAGTGAGAGAGAGGCGGTTTGATTTTCAAGAGGACATCCAACAGGCCTGTGAGTTGTTGCCGTCCAATCTGGCAACGATTTTGCGTAAAGAGATGCCTCAGCTTTTTAAAGAGAGCGGAAGTGAATACGGGGAGTGACCGACGTGGGTGGGGTGTGGATCCATAGTCTGCCACGGATTTTTTCGGGGCGCCCCTGGGGATCGTAGAGAAAAAATCCGCTCACCCACATCTGGACGGGCCATTGTGGCTTTCCCACCCCGGCCCTTTTTTCCGCGGGGGGACCAAGTTGGATGGGGCGTCACGGGGAATGGTGCTCGGGCTAAACGCGTTCCAGCTTCACGGGATAGGTGTTGCCGGACATGAACTGCGCGACGTAGAGACTGCCCTCCGTATCGACTGTCACATCGTGAGGGTGGGTAAAAACGGGGTCGGTGTTGCTCATGGGTTGGAGCTGGCCCGAGTCCGAGTACGAGGGCGGTGAGCCTCCAACGTTGGAAACCACGCGCAGTTGCTCGTCCAGGATGGAGATGAAGCCGCGGGAGTTGCGGTCCTTCGGCCAGTTGTCCGCAAGGTGGGCGACAAAGTAATGGTTCTTTACGCGCCGGATTTGTCGGGGATTGCCACCGGGCAACGGGGTACGTTCGAGATGGCGCCCATCCCGCGAGAGCCGCAGCAGATGCTGCTGATCGCTCATCGCAATGAGCAGGGTGTCCTGTTGGTTTTTCCACGCCTCGGCCATTCCTCCGTGCGGTCCCCAATGCTGGATCCCGCCCTCCTCGCCTCCAAAGATACCCTCCCACTTTCCATCCGGTCCGTATTGGGAGATGTAGTCGCGGCCGTAGCCATCCAGAACGAAAAACGTGCCGTCCGCCAGATGAAGAGTCCACGACGGGCGGTACTCCGTTTCCGTTTTGTACTTTCCGGAAGCCTCGGGCCACCTCCACTCATTTAGAATTTCGCCTTCCGGGGTGGCTTTCACCACCAGATGCCGGTTGAGGTCGGTGATAAAAAGAACCTCCCTGCCTCCTTCCTGCACAAGGCTGAGCCCGTGTGCGCCGGGAAAGGTACTGCCCCACTTGTGCAGCAGTCGGCCGGCTTTGTCGTAAACAATCACGTTGTTTGCCGTGTGCGTGGTGAGCAGGATGATGTTTCCATCCCGCGTGCAGATGATGCCATGACAGTTTGCGACGGGGGTACCGCCTCCCAGGTTGCCCCAGTGGGGAACCACCCGGTATTTGAAGTCCCCTTGGCCGAGGATCGGGCCGTTGCCCTCGGCCTTGGATACAGAAAGCCCCGCCGGGAAAGCGCCGAAGGCAGCGATCGAGGTGAGGTTCGTTTTCAAAAAATGGCGCCGGGATACGGCGTTCCGGTGCGGAACAGGGGGTTTTGGGGGAGGTGTCATGGGGCCTGAGCGTGGGAAAAGGCAGGTTAAAACGGGCTTTGTTTCACCAAGACGAGGGACTGCTCGCGCAGAGCGGGTAGGCGGGCGGTATAGCTGGCAGGAGGGCGGGATGAACCGAATCCGGTTCTCCCGTTTTACCGCGTGA
This sequence comes from Chthoniobacteraceae bacterium, assembly GCA_044370075.1. Taxonomy (GTDB): domain Bacteria; phylum Verrucomicrobiota; class Verrucomicrobiia; order Chthoniobacterales; family Chthoniobacteraceae; genus Chth-196. Next base: position 2,065 of record JBILWF010000015.1, read on the forward strand.
AAGCCTGCCTCCCGCCCCGCCAAAGGCTGAACCAAGGGCGCTCAGTCCTTTTGCTTTCCGAAGCTGACCTGCTGTGTTTCGAGCGAGGAGACGCGCGCCGGGGAGGGCTCGCCCGCCGGGGGGCGAGCATTGCCGGTGTTTTTCTGGACCTTCGCCCGGCCTCCGGCTGCGGCGATTTCGGCGGCGGAGGCCGCTGAGTACTCGCCGGAGAATCGGGGTTTGAAGAAAAATATCACCCCGGAGCCCACGGCAAGCAGTGCTGCCAGGGAGAGGGCATAGGCTCCGGTGGAAGTGCTGTGTTCGCCCCAAAAGGTGCCGATGCGGTCGGCGGCAATCCGGAAGAGGGAGCGCTGGAGCATTTCAGAGCGCTGGCGCTGGTGCAGGCGCTGGAGCAAGGATTCGCTGTAGCCCGGCGGCATTTCGCCGCCGGAGCGCTGGCGCAGCAGGGAGCGTATGTTTTCCTCGGTCATGTGCGGTGAAATTAGGAATGGAATGGGTTGTGAGGGGAACCGCGGAGGGTTCCGGGGGTTGACGAAACGGGTTGTCGCTAGGACGCGGCTTGCGCGGATGCGGCGGGAAAGAATTCCTCAGCCATGTCGCTCAGCAGGCTCTGAAGCTGGCGGTGTGCGTAAAATAAACGGGAGCGTACCGTGCCCTCTGAAACACCCATGATCCGCGCGATGTCGGAGTGTGCCATGCCTTGCACGTCAAAGAGGGTGACCACGGCGCGGTGTTCCGGGGAGAGTTGATCGAGGGCCTGCGTAAGGCGGTTTTGCAGTTCGGAGAGGTGTGTTTCCGTGCGGGGGGTCTGGTGGGTTACGAGGCCTTCCTCGGTGGGTGCGGGTGCGGGCCCCGCCCCTGATTCCACACCGTCGGAACCCGCCGCGGCAGCCGGTCCTGGGGCGTCCAGACTTACGGTGGCGCGCCGGTTGCGGCGCTTGAGGAAGTTAAGGGTCATGTGCACCGCAATCGAGTGCAGCCAGGTGCTGAATCGGGAGGCGCCTCGGAATCCGGACAGAGACCGGTACACTTTGGCCCAGATGTCCTGCAGGAGGTCGTCGGTGTCCTCGTGGCTGGAGGTCATGTGGAAGACGAGCCCGTACAGTTTCCCGCTGTGACTCAGGACCAGTCGGTCGAAGGCAGCGGTGTCCCCCTTCTGCGCAGCCGCCACCAGGGCGGAATCCTCCATTCGGCATTCTTCTGGAGGGACGGTCTCTTCCATGGCGGGCGAGGACTTGCAAGCAGGCTCAAAAAAAGGGTGGGAGGCGGAAGAATGGGCGGGGAATGGGGTGGAAGGAGCTGCAGGGCGGGTACCCACCCCTCCCGCATACGCGTTCTCCGAAGGGGCCGTCAAACTTTTTGCCGCAAGGCTTGGACGCCGCTCTCCGGTTGTGCGCTCGGATGCGGGAAGCGGGCGGCGTTGTTCAAACCGTGCGGTTTCGAAGACGGATGCCAGGGGATCCGAAATGGTAAGCGTGCTACTCATAGCGGCGGTTTCGCGGGGTGATTGGAGGTAAAATTTCTCCTACCCCCTTTGACAGGGTCTGAACCCGCCGTGTTCAAAACCTGCCCAAAATGCGGGTGTGCGCGGAAACGCGGCATGTTCGAGGGCCGGGGTGAAGCAGGCCCGGGCGGCCGCGTGTGATGAGCATTGAGTCCCGGCGGCAAATCCGGGGATGTGTAGCCGGCGATTTAACGGGCCAGTTCGAGAGGTTCACCCGAGCAGTTCGACGTGCCAGTCCGTTTTGCGATCCGGTGGGGAGATTTTTGTCCGGGGAGGATTCTCCGGGAGCCGTTTGCGCTCCGGTCCCCGTCACTGTGTGGGGTGCGCGGGGCTCGGCGGCTCCCTCCGCGCCTCTGGAGGAGGTCGGGTCAGCCCCTGGCCACGGTGAGAATGCGCACACCGCGTGCTCCCGCGCGCAGAAGGGCGTGGGCGCATGCGTGGGCTGTTGCGCCGGTGGTGAGCACGTCGTCCACGACAACCACTTCGCGGCAGCGGATTCGGGGGAGAGCCCGTTTTTTCACCCCAATGGAGCCGTGGAGGTTTTGCCAGCGCTGTTCTTTTTCGAGCCGGGTTTGAGTGCCCGTGGAGCGGGTTCTGTGCAGGGCCTCGATGCACGGGCCTCCGTGCGTTCGGGCAACTGCGCGGGCGAGCAGGGCGGCCTGGTTGAACCCGCGCCACCACAGCCGGCTCCAGTGCAGGGGAACGGGCACCCACGCCTCCACGGGCGGCGCGCGCAGCAGCGGGTCGCCCGCGGCCTCCGCGATCCACCTCCCCAGCAGGGGAAGCAGATGCCGCTTGCCCTCGTACTTGAACCCGTGAATGACCTCCCGCACAACCCCGGCCGAGCGCATCGCCGCCACCACGCACCGGAAGGGGGGCGCGCGTTTTCGGCACTCGGCGCAGCGGGTTACTCGTGCGGCCCCGGGGGCGGGCCCCTTCCCCGAGTCCGCGGGGCAGGCCCTCGCGCAGTGCGGGCAGCGTGCCTCCGGCAGGGCGCGCAGCGTCCCCGCGCAGTCGGCGCACAGCAAGTCGCATCCCTCGGGTTCCGCTCCGCATCCCGCACAGGTCCGCGGCAACAGCAATTCACCCAGAGCAACCCACGCACGCTTCAACAGTTGCGGCGGGCTCCGGCAGCCCGCATCCTCCCGCTCGGGGCGGCGCGTCCCGGAGGCAGCCCTCGAAAAATCACTCTCCTCCGGAGACCCGCCCCCGGATGGGCCCGCAAAAAACGTCCGTTTCACACCCCTTCTCCGACAGCAGGGGCTGCGAAGGGGCTAAAAAATTTGAGAAAACTTCAACCGGAGGCGCCGCCCGCTCAACGGACGGTGCATTTCTCCATTTCCTTCCGAAGCTTGGATTCCTCGAGCTGTTTGCCGATGAAAACCAGCTGGCTGGAGCGCGGTTCGCCTTTTTCCCACAACCGGTCCCAGAGCAGCGTGAAGCGGTTGTTGACGCCGTGAAAGATCGCGCGGCGCGGGTTGTCTTTGATCCAGAGGAATCCTTTGGAGCGGTAGATTTTTTCCTTTTCGGACATTTCCTTCACGAAGAGTTCGAGGGCCTCAATGGAGAAGGGTTTGTCCATGACCAGCGAAACCGAGTTGATTTCGTGGTGATGGCGCTGGCTGAGTTCATCCAGAAAGCGGGGATCCACCGCGAGCTTCTGATCGACGTCAAAGGCGTGCATGTCGAGCAGTTCGCGCAGGTTTACCTGGGACTGGTTGGTGCGGAAGACGGTGGCGTGGGTGTTGAGTTCGCGCAGTTTTTCCTCAACGGCGTGGAGTTGCGCCTCGTCCACGAGGTCGGTTTTGTTCAACAGCAGAAAATCCGCCATGGTGACCTGCTCGCGGGCGGTCTCGGTTTCCACCAGTTGCTTTGTGATTTGTTCGGCATCCACCACGGTGATGATGGAATCCATGCGGACGAGCTTTTGGAGCTGGGGGATGTTGAGGAAAGTTTGGGCGATGGGGCCGGGTTCTGCGATGCCTGTGGTCTCGATCAGGAGGTAATCGAAGCCGCCTTTTTTGAGAAGGTTTTGGACCCCCTGTACAAGGTCTTTGCGTACGGTGCAGCAAAGGCAGCCGTTGCTCATTTCGACTACTTCCTCGCGCTGGGTTTCAACGAGTTGTCCGTCGACGCCGATTTTACCCACTTCGTTGATGATGACCGCAAACTTGTAGTCGTGCTGCTGCTTGAGGATGTAGTTGAGGAGGGTTGTTTTTCCGGCACCGAGAAAGCCGGTGAGGATGCTTACGGGGATGGGTTTGGTTGGCGTCATAAGCGAGACTGGATAGGAAAATGCGGCGGGGCGGGCGGGAGGGGGGAGGCTGGAGGAGTTAAACCCTTCGCTGGAATGTGGCATCCCGGCAAGAACGGGAATTTGGGAGCGGTGTGGATTTTAAGAAAGCCACGGGCGGGTTTCGATGGCAGGGTTGCAGGCCACCCCGTATGAGTTTGAGGCACGAGAGATGGATGCGCGCAGCTTTGAAAGAGGCTTTGCGCTGGGAGGGCGCGACGAGTCCCAACCCTGTGGTGGGAGCGGTGCTGGTGAAGGGGGGGCGCATTGTGGGCCGGGGGGGACACCGGTGCGCCGGGTTGCCGCACGCGGAGGTGGAGGCGTTGGAGTCCGCGGGCGATCCCGGATTGGCGCGGGGGGCGACTTTGTATGTGACGCTGGAACCTTGCTCTACGCACGGGCGCACGCCGCCGTGCACGGAGGCCATCGTGCGTGCGGGAATTGCCGAGGTGGTCATCGGCGCGCTCGATCCCAACCCGCGGCACGCAGGCCGCGCGCTGGACTGGTTGCGGCAGCGCGGGGTGAGCGTGCTGACCGGGGTTTTGGAGCGGGATTGCACGCAGGCAAACCGCGCCTTTTTCAAGCGGATTGTCACGGGGCGTCCCTGGGTCATCGCCAAGGCGGCGCTTTCGGTGGATGAGTATCTGACGCGGCCGGCCGGGGAGGGACAGTGGCTGACGGGGGCTCTGGCGCGGCGGGATGCGCACCGGCTCCGGGCGCGTGTGGATGCGATTTTGGTCGGGGCGCAGACGCTCCGGACGGATGATGCGCAGCTGACGATCCGCGGGGTGCGTGTTGCGCCGGGCCGCCCGCAGCCGTGGCGGGTTGTGTGGACGCGGGACCGGGCCGGGTTGCCGGTTGGAGCGCGCGTTTTCTGCGATGAGCACCGGGATCGGACCGTTGTGTATTCCGGCGAATCGTTGGAGGAGGTGCTGGAAGATCTGGGGGGACGTTTGGGGGTGAACACGCTTTTGGTGGAGGGCGGCGGCCGGGTTCTGGGGACGTTTTTCGAGAGGCGTTTGGTGGATGAGGTTTGTTTTTACATGGCACCCATCCGGTGTGGAACAGGGTGTGTTGCAATCCGGGGGGAGGGCGGATCTTGGAAGAGCGGGGTGCGGGTGGAGGCACCGGTTTACACGCGTTTGGGGAGGGATTGGAAAATGGAAGCGCGCGTGGTCCAAGGACGTGTGGCGCCCAAAATGAAACGCAGCTGACGCGCCCATGAATTCGTTGATCTGGGGAGTAACGGGCTACATCGGGCTGCAGTTGGTTTTAGGGCTCTGGCTTTCGAAGGGGGTTCGTGACGAGCAGGATTATTTGCTGGCGGGGCGCAGCCTGGGTTTGGGGCTGGCGATGTTCAGCGTGTTTGCGACCTGGTTTGGAGCGGAGAGCTGCGTGAGTGCATCCGCCAAAGTTTACGAGCGCGGTCTTTCCGGTGCCGCGGTGGATCCTTTTGCCTACGGGGCGTGTTTAATCCTCATGGGGGTCGTGTTTGCCGTCCCGCTGTGGAGGGGGCAGTACACGACGCTGGCCGATTTGTACCGGAATCGGTACTCGGCGGGAGTGGAGCGCCTCGCGGTGTTGCTGATGGTGCCGACCTCCATTTTATGGGCGGCGGCACAGATCCGCGCCTTTGGGCAGGTTTTTGATGCCGCCGGAAATATTGGTGTGAATACGGGGATATGGATTGGGGCGGGTGTTGCGATTCTCTACACGGCTTCGGGAGGGCTGCGTGCGGATGTGGCGACGGACTTTTTGCAGGGGTTGTTCATCATCGTGGGAATGGGAGTTTTGTTTGCGCTGGTGGTGGCGGATGCGGGCGGCGTGAGCCCGCTGTGGGCGCAGGTTCCCGAGCACCGGCTTTCGCTTTTTGAACCCGGAACCAGCGTGTGGCAGCGCCTGGATACGTGGGCGGTTCCAGTGTGCGGTTCCCTGGCGGCGCAGGAGTTGGTTTCGCGGATTCTTGCCGCACGTTGTCCTAACACCGCGCGGCGTGCATCGGTGCGGGGGGGGGGCATGTACGTGTTGGTGGGGCTGATGCCGGTGTTTCTGGGTTTGGTGGGGGAAACGGTGCTGCCGGGATTGTCCGAGCCCGAACAGTTTCTCGCCCTCCTGGCGCGCAAACATCTTTCCGAGATCTGGCAGGTGCTTTTTTTAGGGGCCTTGATCTCGGCAATTCTTTCGACCGTGGACAGTACCCTTCTGGCGGCTGCGGCGTTGGTTTCGCACAATGTGGTGCTGCCCCTGCGGCCCGCCATGTCGGAGACCATGAAGGTGAATCTTGCGCGCGCGGGCGTGGTGGTCGGCGGGGCCTTTGCGCTCCTGCTTGCCCTCCAATCCGACTCGATCCACGAACTGGTTCAAAGCGCTTCGTCCTTTGGCAGTCCCGGTATTTTTGTGGTGACCGTTTTTGGTTTGTTTACGCGCGTGGGCGGGCCTCGGGCGGCCTGGTGGTCCCTCTGGACTGGAACCTTGGTTTGGTGCGCGGGGACGTGGGTGGTCCCGGTTCCCTGTGTGTATTTGGTGGCGCTTGGTGCTGCGGTGGTGGCGTACGCGCTTGGAAGTTTGCGGGTTCCCGTCCGGGACGCGGCATGAGGCCTGACGCCGCGGAGGGCATGCGGCTCAGCGGAATCTAGTTCTGCAAAGGCGATCCCCGGAAGGGGGCTGGCGGATTATTTCCCGGCCTTGAGTCGGTCCCGGAACTGTTCCTCGGTGAGGGCTGAAAATTCGTCGTACTGGGCGCCCGTGATCAGGCGCAGTTCAAGCATCGTTTTGAGAACGGAAGCCTTGTCCGCTTCCTCTTCGCTGATCTGTTCGCCGAAGAGCAGAACCATCAGTGTTTTGCCTATGATGTTCATTAAAATTCCGAACAACACCAATCCAAGGAGCATTGTGGTTCCTGCTATGACGCGGCCGCCCGCGCTGACCGGGTACATGTCCCCGTAACCCGTCGTGGTAAGCGTAACGATGCACCACCACATGGCTGCGGGGATGGAGGTGAAAAACTGTTTGTCCGGGGGGATGGGGTTGCCGCCGATTGGATCCACTGGAACGAATTTTTTTTCCTCTTCGGGGAGATCCTTCAGCGCGGGATCGTCGGCGATTTTTTTGTCCAATTCTGCCTGTCCCGCGGCGAGTGCTTCCTTGCTGTAGAACTCGCCTTCGACGTGATACATCAAAGTGCTCGAGATCATCATCACTGAGAAAAGGGCGATGAGGTAAATCTTCAGGTTGGAGAGAATCGGGTTTTGTTTGCGCTGCTCCATGGTGAGCTGTTGCATGGCGAATTTGGCCATCTTGAGAACACGCAGAACGCGCACGACGCGGAGGATTCGGAAGACTTTGGCGCCGCGCAGCGAGGAAAGGTTCATCAGCATGAGGTAGGAGGGCACGATGGAAACCAGGTCCACGAGCCCCCAGAAGCTGAAGAAGTAGCGGGCGCGGTTTTCGGCAAAAAACAGGTTTCCGAGGTAATCCAGCGTGAAAAAACCGACGGCGGTCCATTCGAGGCCGTTGAGGAAATCCCGATGTTCCAAGGCAAAGGCGTCCACGGATTCCAGCGCCATGGATACGCAGGAGATGAAGATCCAAAGGTTCACAAAATTTTGCCACCGCAGAAAGCTGGGCTGTGTGGGATCTGTGAACATCTGGCGGAGCGCGCCGGGGCTGGGCGGGGTGTTCGTGGCGGGTTTCATGCAAGGTGGTTTTGATCGGACAAGAGCGAGCGGAGCAACTATTATGCCAGCGTGCGGCAGCTTTCAGAGTGCTGTTAGCGTCCCCTTCATCACCCGGGTGGGCGGGAAAGTGCCGCCCCCCCGGACGGCGGGTCGCAGCGGGGGTTTCCCAAAAGCGCTTTCCGGTCTACGGTGCATGGAGGACGTCCGTAAACCCCGCATGAAACTGATTTCTTGGAACGTGAATGGCCTGCGCGCCGTGCTTCGCAAAAACTTTTTGGATTTTCTGCGAGCGGAATCTCCGGATATTTTGGCGGTTCAGGAGACCAAGTGCGCCCCCGGCGATGTGGAGCCCTGCTGGCCGGGGTACGAGGTGTTTTGGAACAGTGCTCAAAAAAAGGGGTATTCGGGAACGGCGATTTTCACGCGGGAGAAGCCGATTTCGGTGAGACAGGGAATCGGTATTCACGAGCATGATGCCGAGGGGCGCGTGCTCGCGGCCGAGTTCGCGGACTTTGTTCTCGTGAATGTGTATGTACCCAACTCCAAGCGGGAACTGGAACGGTTACCTTACCGTCAGGAATGGGACCGCGCCTTTTTGGGTTATCTGCTGGAGTGGGAGGCGCGCAAGCCGGTGGTGGTTTGCGGCGATTTTAACGTGGCACACACGGAACTGGATCTGGCCCGACCTCGCGAGAATGCGCGCACCCACGGATTCACCGCGGAGGAGCGGGCTGGGTTTGACGCATTTGTGCGTGCCGGATTCGTGGATACCTTCCGGCAGTTCGAGAAAGGAGGCGGCCATTACACCTGGTGGAGTCTCATGGCAGGCGCGCGCGCGCGGAACGTGGGGTGGAGGATCGATTATTTTTTGAGCAGCCCACGGCTGAGCAAGCGTTGGCAGCGTGCGTGGATTTCGCCCGATGTGCTCGGCTCGGATCATTGTCCGGTCGGCCTGGAGTTGTGAGGTGGGGCAACCCGTTTGAATGGCGTGGCGCGCGGGGGTTTGTTTTTCGGGATTGTAAAAACATCTTGTCAGGCGGGGTGTCTGATGACAATCTCCCCGCCCTTTTTCCAGAGGAGGTTCTATCATGGCATACGCAATTTTCAAAACCGGCGGCAAACAATACCGTGTCTCCCAGGGAGATTTGATCGATGTTGAAAAACTCGACCAACCCGAGGGCGCAACGGCAACGTTCTCCGACGTGCTTCTGATCACAGATGGAAGCGCAATTAAGGTGGGGAGCGAGGCCTCCAGTGCCACGGTGGAAGCCAAGGTGGTGTCCCAGTTCAAAGGGGAAAAAGTGCTGGCCTACCAGTACCGCCGCCGCAAAGGCTATCATCGGACGGTTGGACATCGCCGGCAGCTCACCCGGCTTGAAATCACGGCGATTCGCGGCTAACCGGCAGCTCATCTCCTTCACTTCCCCAAACGCGGGTTTCTCTTAACCACCACTTAGTTATGGCTCACAAGAAAGGTCAGGGATCAGTCAAAAACGGGCGCGACAGCGTAAGCAAGCGACTTGGCGTCAAAAAATTCGGCAGCCAAGCCGTTGTTGCGGGCAACATCATTATCCGGCAGCGTGGGACCAAATTCACTCCCGGTCGCGGTGTCGGCATCGGCAAGGACCACACCATCTTCGCTTTAATCGACGGACAGGTTCGTTTCGATCGCGAAGGCCGCCGCGTGAATGTGGACGCTGTTGCTGCCAATTGACGGGCAGGATCATTAGTTCTTTGAAGATCCCCGCTTCGGCGGGGATTTTTTTTTTTGCCGTGACGCCGCGTCATTGGGGCCCGGACCGGGGGTATGAGCTGAGGAAATTCTCTAAACACCCCGGTCTGTTTTTGAGCGAGGGTAGGCCGCAGTCGGCAGGGCGCATTCAATCCGCAGTTTTTAAGCCGCACCGGGCGGCGGACATGTTTTGGCGGAAACGTTTACGGGTCGCACTTGACTGCGTATTACGAAGGGCGTGCGGCCCCGTGGGAAGGCTACCGGGGAGGCTGTTTTTCTGCGCGCAGGGACGCCTCAAAGCTGGCGGTTTGTTTGCTCCATGAAGACTCTAGTTCCCGGACCTTCTCCGGCATTTGGGCCGCCAGATTGTGCTGTTCCGCACGATCGGTTTTGAGGTCGAACAGTTCCCAGTCCTGTCCCTTCGCGGCAACCAGTTTCCAGTCCCCCATACGAATGGCACGGTTTCCTTCGTGCAACCACCAGAGGCTCTCGCGCTCCACGGGGGAGTCTTTTTCGAAAGCGGAGACGAGGCTTTTGCCCGGGGCAGGCGGGATCGGAGTTCCCTGCCACT
>JBILWF010000378.1:0-3888 GCA_044370075.1 Chthoniobacteraceae bacterium
TTGGAGAGAATACCGGTTCTTGCCTGCCAGCAGTTGCTGGCCGTTGCGGAGTTCGTACGGATTAAACCACAGCGTGATGCTAAAGGTTTCCGCGCAAAGGGATGTGCTCTCGGCGAGTTCGACGGCGGATTGCCCGTCGAAAATCTGCGCGCTTCCCACAACACCCGGTCCCGTCTTTGAGCTTCCATGCGGAAGCAGGGTATTGTCCACCCGCTCCAGCGGCCAGTTGTCGGCGCGGGTGATCAAGGGGGATACGAGAAGAAACAGGATTTGCAGGAGTCGCTTCATACGAAGGGGAGGTGCGAGTGCGGCCCGGGCTGGCTGCTGTAAGGGCTTGCGCATTTTATCACGGGGCGGAGAGCCGCAGCAACATGCCTTCCTGCTTGGCGTTCTTGAGGACCAGAAGCTGCTCTTTGAGAATGCATTTAACTCTTTTGTTGAGGGTCTTTTTCGCCTTGCAGGCCATGTTTTTTATGGCGCGGCTCACCCACCAAAGATCCCGGTGATCCAAGTCGCGCGGAGGCTCCACATCGCCGTGATGAGCCTCGCCGGCATCCGCCTTCTGGAGCCCGCATTCAAGCGCTACGAGATCCGCCCGCAGCTCGCCGATCTGCCCGACCTCGCGCTGACGGTGCATACACCGCAGGGCCCGATCGGGTTTTCCGGTAAAGGGCCGCGCGGCGCCCGCACGCTGACCCTCTCGCTACCCCCGGATGCCGCAGGCGAACTTATGGTGCATCCCGATGAGAGACTGAATCTCCAATCCCTCGGCAACGGCCGCTTCGCACTTCCCGCCGGCCGGACCGTGAAGATAGAGCTGAAGCACACATAACAAACAGCGGAGCGCATCATGACCCCCACCGTCCCCCTCCTCATATCCGCCCTGCTGCTGGCTCATTCAGCCGTTCTGCGAGCGCATCAAGCGCCCGCTATTGAAGGAACGTGGCGTTCCTATGAAGTGTATGAGCCGGCCATCGACCGGTATTTCATCAACGATCCGTCCTCGCACGCACTCCAATACAATCACTGCAGCACCATTGCCTTCTTCAAAAACCGCTGGGTGGCCTTGTGGAATGCAAACCGCCGCCCCGATGAGGCCAAGCCTGGTCAGCTCATTTACATGAGCACCAGCCCCGACGGCAAAACATGGGCTGCGCCCGAGATAGCTTTCGCAAGCGAGTTTCGCAGCGAAAACCCAATTCCTTGCGACCATGTGCAGTGGCAGCCCGGTCTCATTGTCGTAGACGGTTCTCTGTGGTGCTTCTGGAGCCAGATCTCCATGAAGAGCGGCAAGCCGGACGAGGGCTATGGTTGTTACTTCTCCGTGCTTCATGATCCCGACGGCAAGTGGTCGAATCGCCGCCTGCTGTGGGATGGCACGCCCGACGCCGCCTTTGACCAGACTTCATTCAGAATCTTCGTTCAGGGAAACCCGACCCGCCTCAGCACGGGGCGGGTATTGGTTCCCATCTGTCTGATGGCCAAAACCCAAGTGCGCAACAGTGTCCTCTATTCCGATGATGTCGGGCAAACATGGCACATCTCTCCCGGCACGATGCTGCCGGATCGTGAAAAGGCGCAATGGGAGCCCACCGTGGTCGAACAACCGGGAGGAGAAGTTCGGATGATCGCCCGAAGCACGCTGGCTCCGCACCCGACAGCCGTTGAGATCCTGTCTGAGACGATCGTCACGGCGACCAGCCGCGATGGCGGCAAAACATGGTCCGCGCTGGAAACCGTTCCGGTCGAATCCGTCTCCCAGCGCCCCCACGTGTCGCGGATGGATTTCGACCATCGCCAACCTCCGGGCGGGAACAGCCGCTTTCTCGCCCTTCACGCCGACAACCGGCAAGTGCTCGGCCCGGGAAATGCTCGGGACCGCCACCCGCTCAGTCTTTATTTCAATCGAGGCGGAGGGTTTGAGTTCGAGGCCGGTAACGTGTTCACTGGCGACGAAGTGGTGACCCATTACCCGCAGATGTGGCGGGAGGGAAACAAATTACTGGTTTCCTATACCCGCGGTGTCGGGTTGAGCGGCATCAAGGTCGCCCACATCGAGCCGCTCCCCGACCCGGGTCGCTATTACATCTTTCCGAGGTCTCGAGCTACTCCCGACTCCCCGTGTCCCAAAGTCACGGGGCAGGCGATGCGCTTTTTCCAAAATCAGTCAGTCGTGAGCAAGACAGTTCCCACGCTGAGTGCAGAAGGATTCAGCGCCGTCGCATGGCTCCGATCCGACATCCATGGGAACATTCTGGACACCTTCGACGCCAGCGGGATCGCCGGGTTCAACTGGGCCATTTTGAATGGCAGGGCAACTTTCCAGGCACCCGGAAAAAAGCGCGTCCTGCCAGACCATGAGCATGCGCGCTATGCCAACTGGACCCTGCTTGGTGTTACCGTTGATATCCAGAATCACGAGGTGCGCTTTTTTGCCAACGGAGAAGAGGAGGGCGTGAAACAAATTCCCTCGCTTGGCCCATCGGTCGCAAGCGGCCAGCGCGCCACCCTCTGCGGCCCCGCGAGCGGAAATCCCGGGATGCTGGGTGAAATCAGGTATCTGGCCCTCATCCCGTCCCCCATGAACGGCGATGGACACCGGTCCTTCTACAACCGCTTCGCAAAGGATCTCAAACTGTCAGAAATCCAAGCACCGCAGGTCACCACGGCGATGCCGGTTCTTGAATTCGACCCCGCAAACCCCGAACGAATCGCCCAGCAATTCAATTTTCCTCCCGACATCAAGGCGGGTCTGGTCGAATCGGCTGTCAGCGGGAAGCGGCGCGTACTTCGCTTCCACGGTGAGATCGCTGCCGGACTCGATCTCGACCATCATTCTCGCAGCCGCGGGGACAAGGTAAGTCTTCGCTTCCGATTCAAACACTTAACGGGAGACCGCTATGTCATTGCCACGCTGGGTGACAGCCGTTCTCCCGTCCGGCTCGTCAACGAAGCAGGAACGGTTTATTTATGCGGGGAAGGCACGCGGGAGTCCTGTGGTCTGGTCACGTCCGGGTGGAATACGATCTCGCTCGAGACGGGTGGCGAGACAACCGCCGCGGTTCTTAACGGAGCCGAGACAAAGCAAGCCCGGCATCAACCGAAGGGAACGTGGATTTATCTCGGTCAGGGCTACCGGGAAGGGAGCTACCCGGTAGACAGCGCCTTTGAAGTCGATGTGGCGACCGTTGCAACGCGGGTGCATCAATAGGCTATCATTTTCATGACCAGCGCTCTCTATTACCCGTTTGATTTGGACGGCGGCGGCATCCTGCCGCCTTGCGTTGCCGGATGGATGGCCCGCGAAAGTGACAAAATCGAAGGAAATTCAAGTCCTCCGGCCTGGCCTCCGCACCTGCTTCCGGTGGGAATCAGTCTGCATTGCGGATGCCACCGAACCCTATTCAAACCATTCCTTCACTTTGCTTTTCGCCTTTGCACGATGCTCGGGTTTGATGTGCAGAGCGACGCTCGCAAGAGCGGCCGCAATGGCTCCCGCGTCATCCGTATAGCCGGCAAAAGGAATCAGGTCGGGAATCGCATCAATGGGGCAAATAAAGTACCCAAGGGCGCCGAGTAACAAGGCCTTCGCCCACAGGGGGGTATCCTCATCCACCATCGCAAAATACAGAACGAGTACCTTTTCAACAAACTCTGCACCGAGACTTCCAGAGGTGGTGGCAATTTTCCTCCAAAAAGAGGTTTCGTTGAATTCGCTGGAGTAGTCGTTTTCGCTCATTGCTGGAGTGGTTTTGGTATGTGGGCAACGCGCCCTTACTGCCAATTCGGCGACCGCCGCAAAATCTCTCAGCCCACCTCCAAAAAATCCTCAGAGCCCCGACAAGGCACGATTCGCACTGTGGATGATTTTCAGCAGGGGAGACTCCG
>JBILWF010000379.1:0-3887 GCA_044370075.1 Chthoniobacteraceae bacterium
CGACCGTGGTTTGTTGCCGCGCACGGCGAATGGTTGGACATGTGCCTGGGTTTGTGGCATAGCCCGCCACTCTCTTTTTGAGTTTCGGCCACGCCGCGCTCCGGAGCAAAGAACCCTCGATGTTCAAACACCTTGAGGTACCCGCCCCGGGGTTCCCGTACCGATCAACGATCCCTGAGATCATCCCATCTACAACCCATGTCTAAGACCAAAACCACCTCCAGAACCGTCAAGCCCGCAGCCTCCCGTGCCGCGGTTAAAACCCAACCCAAAACCGTGGCAAAGGCATCCCGCGGTGCCGCTGCGGCTAAGGGCCCGAAGTACGTTTACACTTGGGGCGCAGGGAAGGCTGATGGCGATGGTTCGCAAAAAGCACTGCTCGGCGGCAAAGGCGCCAACCTCGCGGAGATGACCCGCATCGGGCTGCCGGTGCCTCCCGGATTCACGATCAGCACCGAAGTCTGCACCTATTTCTACAAACACCACCGCTCGTATCCTTCCAATCTCACCGCGCAGATCGAAGCCGGTGTTGTAAACATGGAGAAAATCATGGGCTGCAAATTCGGCGACGCAGAGGGCATGCCGCTTTTGGTTGCCGTGCGTTCGGGTGCCCGGGACTCGATGCCCGGAATGATGGACACCATTCTCAACCTTGGATTGAACGATGAAACCGTGCTGGCGCTGGCGCGCGCCACCAACAATGAGCGTTTCGCGTGGGACTGTTACCGCCGCTTTGTGCAGATGTACGGCGATGTGGTGCTTGGCGTTCAGAAGCGGGATGGCGAGGACCACGAACCGTTTGAGACGGTCATTCACGAGTTCAAACACGAGCGCTATCACCGCGACCTCGTGGACAGCGAGCTGACCGCTGAAGACCAGCAGGAACTGGTCCGCCGATTTAAGAAACTCGTCAAGGATCGCACCGGACACTCCTTCCCGTCCGATGTCCGCCAGCAGCTCATGGGAGCCGCCGGAGCCGTCTTTGGCTCGTGGATGAATGACCGCGCCATTGTGTACCGCCGCAAATACAACATTCCGACGGAATGGGGAACCGCGGTGAACGTCCAGGCAATGGTGTATGGAAACACCGGCGACACTTCGGGATCCGGGGTGGCGTTCACGCGCAACCCTGCAAATGGAGCGAACGAGTTTTACGGTGAGTTTCTTATCAATGCGCAGGGTGAGGACGTGGTGGCCGGTGTGCGTACACCGGAGCCGGTGGCTCTTCTCAAAAAACAGATGCCCAAGGCTTTCGCAGAACTTATGAAGGTGCGCGGCATTCTGGAGAAGCACTTCAAGGATGTGCAGGACATCGAGTTCACCATTCAGGAAGGCAGGCTGTTCATGCTCCAGACCCGCAACGGCAAGCGTACGGCCGCCGCTGCGCTCAAGTTCTCCATGGACATGTTCAAGGAGAAGCTCATCGACTGGGAGACGGCGGTATTGCGCAACCCGGCCGAGCAACTTGACCAGCTGCTGGCGCCCATCTTCGACCTTGCTGAAGTAAAAAAGGCGAAGGCGCTCGCCAAGGGCCTTCCTGCGGGGCCCGGCGCTGCCTCCGGCAAGATCTATCTGAATGCCGACCGCGCTGCGGCCGCCCATCAAAAAGGCGAGCGTGTGTTGCTGGTTCGCAACGAGACGTCGCCCGAGGATCTGCGTGGAATGATTGCGGCCGAGGGGATCCTCACGGCCAAGGGAGGTGTTTCCTCGCATGCCGCCCTCGTGGCACGTCAGATGGGAAAAGTCTGTATCTGCGGTGCCTCCGCAGTGCTGATCGATTACGACAAAAAGACCGTCACGATCTCCGGACAGAAATTCAAGGAAGGGGACTATCTTTCCATCGATGGAACCAGCGGCACGGTGTACGGCGGGCAGCTCAAAACCTCGCCCAGCGAAATCATCACGGGAACCATCAACGGAAATAAAGCAGCTCAGAAGACCGAGAAGTTCAAGAGCTTCAACCAGCTCATGAGCTGGTGTTCCAAGGCAGCCCGCCTGCAGGTGCGCACCAACGCGGACAACCCGGAACAGACGCAAAACGCGATTGCTTTTGGCGCGACCGGCATTGGGCTCACCCGCACCGAGCACATGTTCTTCGAAGGGGATCGGATTGATGCGGTGCGGGAAATGATTCTCGCCGAAAACGAAGCGGACCGCCGCAAGGCGCTTGCAAAGATCCTGCCTTACCAGAAGGCGGATTTCGTCGGCATCTTCAAGGCGTTGAAAGGATTCCCTGCGACCATCCGCCTGCTGGATCCGCCGCTGCACGAGTTCGTCCCGCACGATTCCAAGTCCCAGAAAGATCTGGCTCAAAAGCTGGGCATTTCGGTGGATAAAGTGGCGTCGCGCGTCGAGGCGTTGCACGAGTTTAATCCGATGCTTGGACACCGCGGATGCCGTTTGGGGATTGCTTATCCGGAGATCACCGAGACGCAGGCCCGTGCGATTTTTGAGGCGGCGGCTGAAGTGCAGAAAAAGGGCATCAAAGTGAAGCCCGAGGTGATGATTCCGCTGGTTGGATTCAAGCGGGAATTGGATCTGCAGGTTGCCGTGGTGCATGCTGTTGCTGAGAAGGTTCAGAAGGAGCAAAAGGTGCGACTCTCCTACTCCGTGGGTACAATGATCGAGGTGCCGCGCGGAGCGCTGACAGCTGATGAAATCGCGCAAACGGCGGAGTTCTTCAGCTTCGGTACAAACGACCTGACTCAGACCGCTCTGGGCATCAGCCGGGACGACATGGGCAACTTCCTCAATCCCTATTTGGAGAACGAGGTTTTCACCAAGAACCCCTTTGCCAGCTTGGACCAAACCGGGGTGGGGCAGTTGGTCAAAATTGCCATTGAGAAGGGGCGCAAGACGCGCCCGGACATCAAGCTGGGCATCTGCGGTGAACACGGGGGAGATCCCGATTCGGTGAAGTTCTTTCACCGGGTGGGTTTGACCTACGTGAGCTGCTCGCCGTTCCGCGTTCCCGTGGCCCGGTTAGCCGCCGCGCAGGCGGCGATCGAGGAGAAGCGCGCTGCCGCCAAGGCGGCTAAGGCTGCTCCCGCGAAGAAAGTCTCGAAGAAAAGCTAAGCCCGTAAGGCAAGAAAGGCCCGAGCATGGGGCCGTGCCGCGGTAGTAAAAAGCCGCCTGTTGAAAAAGCGGGCGGCTTTTTCGTGCTTCAATCGGGCGGGGAATGTTTTTCCGGGGGGCACCCGCTACTGCTGCACTCTCGCGCGTGCCAGGCAGTAAGTGTGGCAGTTGGAGTGGTCTGCAAACCGCCCGGTCTTGGGACCTGCCCGAAGCAAGAAGGCACGCCCCCGTCCCGCGGGAGCGTGCCTCCGGATGGCAACCAACAAGCTGTTTTATCGTCTAGAAAACCAGACGGATCCCCGCGCGGAACTGGAAATTGTTTTGATCCCCTTGCGAGAAGCGCGAGCCGTAGAAGTTCCAGCGCCCGTCGCCAAAGATGCCAACGTGATCGGGAACCACCCGGTATTCGACCCCGAGTCCCCAGTGGGCGCTTGCCCAGCTGCCGTCCCCGGTGGTGACGCCACCCCCGACGAAGGCGTAGGGCGCCAGCTGGTATTCTTCGAGCGGATACCGCGCCAGAACGCTCCCGGTGAAGACTCCCAGATCAACGGAGCCTACCCCCTTGCCCAGATTCCGGTCCCCGTTGAGCCAGGTGGCGTCCACGCCGAGGCCAAAGTAGGTGTCAAAATAGTAGTTCCCTCCAATTCCCACGCCGTACACGTCCTTGCGGTAGGGGCCGGAGTGGTTTGGTGCGTGCCCCACGCCCGCGTTTGGGCTGAGATCAAACTGGATTTCCCCGGCACGGAAGACGGAGGGCGGGGCCACGGGTTTGCGCGTCAGCATTTCATTTCCGAAAGCAAAACTTTCAGAGG
>JBILWF010000380.1:0-3884 GCA_044370075.1 Chthoniobacteraceae bacterium
CGGCAGCGAGCGCATGGGGATATCGCGCCTTGTGGACGAGAAGGCATGGCCCGGGGCGGGCAGGCAGAATTTAGGCGGCCAACCCGTTCTGCTCGGGGTGACATGGAAGCCCGCCCCAGGGGACGGATTGAGCGGTGCCTTTACGCGTTTCCATGTTTCGGACATCTGGCTGGATGAGGCCTCTATCGAGCAGGCCGCCCGGTTTCAAACTGAGACCCACAAAAGTTTCATTCGCAGTCGCTGGATGCCGGCTTGGGTGGATGCGGTAAAGCACGGGGAATTCGGGCGCGCAACGGTTACAGCGACTCTCTTTGGGGGCATGGATCCCGCGCTCTACGCCGACTTCAAAAAGGGCATCCCCGCGCAGATGAATGGATGTGAGAATACGCTGAAACATGCCGGCGGGCATTACGGTCCCGGGCACATCGCCTCCAGCGGAAACATCACTAGCGTCACACGCGTTGCTGGTGAAGTTCCACTGTGCAGCAGCGGGATCCAGATCACCTTCGAGACAGACCTCATCATTGAGGGCATCCGGCCGAAGCGGGTGATCCGCGTCCGTCCGGACAGCTGGCCAAAGATGCAGATCCCGCGCGAGGAGTATGTGAATGACAGTCTCGAGGAGCGTTTCCCAACCCCGGCGATCTTTCCAAAATATTAACCTCG
Organism: Chthoniobacteraceae bacterium; assembly: GCA_044370075.1. GTDB lineage: Bacteria > Verrucomicrobiota > Verrucomicrobiia > Chthoniobacterales > Chthoniobacteraceae > Chth-196. The sequence continues at coordinate 667 of JBILWF010000380.1, forward strand.
GGATGAGAGCCTTTTGTCCTCCCAGCAGTCCGTCCGGTGCGCGTGGTGCGCTACCCAAAGCAGTGGCGATATTTTTAGCTGTAAGCGTTTTATGCGGAACGACTGCTCGCGCCGCCCAAGGCGGGGGCGGTGCCAAGCCCGGGGAAAATGCGGAGACGGTGCGCCCCGAGTCGGGAAGGTTTCTGCCCCTGGAGAGGGCTCATGCCTATCGCGGGGAACTCGTGTTTGTGGATCACGTCAACCGCCGGGGCAGCCTGCGCGTTACCGGAGGAAGCGAGGTGTTTTTTCAGCACCTTCCACAGCCCTTTGCCCTTCTTCCCTACGGCATTGTCCGCTACCACAATGCACCCGCCGACCTGCGTAACATTCCTCTGGGAACCCTGCTTCACGCCAGCGGTTTTCTTCCACCGGACCCGGACAACTCGCCTGTGCCAGTCGTTCAAAAACCGACGGTGGAGCAACCCGCCGAGAACCATTTGCTCCTGCTCGAAGACGAACCAAGCCACTGCATCCGGGTTGGAAAGGTTTGGAAGCTCCGGGAGGTGGATGTCCAAAAGGCGCTCACAAAAATTGTTGCCACGCTTGAGCCCAAAGACGGGGGGGATCCAAGTGCGACCGGGCAAATTCTGACGCTCGACGCGGGCACTCGCATTTGGCGCGGCCGTGAATGCCTCGCGATCCGCGATTTGGTCGCAGAGGGTATCTGGCCCGCGGAAGGTAAACGCACGCTTGAGGGCCAGTCCGTGCTGCTGGGCCTCTCCTGGCTGCCCGCCGGCACATGGGAGAACCGGGTCGAGAACCAGTTTCATATCACGGACCTCTGGATGGACGATGCGGCCATGCAGCGCGCGTCGGAACACCAGGCGGGCCTTCACAAATCGCTGATTCGCACGCGTCTGATGCCGGCCTTTGTGGACGCGGTTGAGTACGGCAGGTTCGGCCGCGCGATTGTTACGGTCACCCTTTTTGGCGGAATGGCTGAGTCGCTTTATGCGGATTTTAAGACGGGGGAACCGGGGGTGATTGTCGCTGCAGAGAACACGCTGAAGCCGTGGTCGAGTATTGTGAGTTCCTCCCACATTGGCTCCAAGGGCACTTTCGTCGATGTTACGAGGATGAATGGGATTCCGCCTTTTGGCTGCAGCGGCATCCAGGTCCGCATGGAGACCGATCTTGTGATTGAAGGCATCCGTCCGGGCCGCGTCATCCGCATTCGGCCCGAGCGCTGGCCCCATGTGTCCGCCCCGCGGGAGGAATACCTCATCGATCCCCGCTCGGGCCTCGAAGACCGGTTTCCAACGCCGGCCATCTTTCCCAAGTATTAAAGCCTTCTCTCCTCGAAGCCCGTCATGTTCCCAGCCTCTTCCATTCCGCCTTTCTCCCTGCTGGTTGCGAGCGTCCTGATCCTCGCGCTCTGCGCCCCGTTGTGTACTCCCGCACAGGCGGCGCAGAAAAGTCCAGCCGTCCAGAAGTCGGATGCCGCGGGGGAGGCTTCCTTCCGTCCCGAAGCCGGAAAATTTCCACCTTGGGAGAAGGCGTATGCGTACCGCGGGGAATTGGTGTTTGTGGATCACGCCAACCGGAGGGGCAGCCTCCGCGTGCAGGGGGAGGGCACGTTTTTTCGGAATGCGCCGCATCCCTTTGCCCTGCTGCCCTACGCCACGGTGCGCTACCAGGGGGCGCCCGCGGATTTGCGCGACATTCCGCTGGGCACGATGCTGCATGTGCGCGGGTATCTTCCGCCGGATCCGGGAACCTCGGCAGTGCCGGTGTTGCCCGTCAACAACCGCAACCAGACGGCAGGCTACAGCGGCAAGGGTATTGCGCCCGCGGAGAACCACCTCGCGCTGATGGAGGATGAACCCAGTTACTGCAGGCGCGAGGGGCTGGTGTGGAAGCTTAAGGAAGTGGATGTCAAAAACAACGAGGGCATTCTGCTTGCGAGTCGGGGGCCGCGCACCGGTGTTGATGCAACCGCGGCTGAAGAGAAGCTCACTTTTGACTCCGCAACGCGTATCTGGCGCGGGCGGGAGTGCATCAGCGTCGACGAGTGGATCTCCGAGGGGGCATGGCCCGTAGAGGGAAAGAAAAACCTCGGGGACCAACCCGTGCTTTTGGGCATCGTGTGGAATCCCACGCCGGACGGCATTTTCACCCGTTTTCACGTTTCGGATATCTGGCTGGATGACGTGTCGCTTGACCGTGCCGCCAAAAATCAGGCCGAGCGCCACAAGGCCTTCATCCGAAAGCGCTGGATGGCCGCGTGGGTCGACTATGTCGACTACGGCAAGTTTGGAAATGCGACGGTGACTGCAACCCTCTTTGGCGGCATGGACCCGGCCCTTTACGCGGATTTTCAAAAAGGGGGCCTGGCTGCAATGAATGGAGTGGAAAGCACGCTCAAGCACGCCGGAGGGGGGTACGGTCCTGCGCACATGGCCTCCAAGGGGACTTTGCTGGAGGTGACTAGAACAGAAGGGGAAACCTCCCAGTTCAGCAGCGGTGTCCAGATTCGTTTCGAAACCGATCTCATAATCGAGGGGATCCGGCCCGGGCGCGTAGTGCGCGTGCGTCCCGGGACCTGGGCCGCCGTGAACCTTCCGCGGGAGGAATACATCGGGGATAGCAATGCTGCGGAGGACCGTTTTCCGACACCGGCCATCTTTCCGAAGTATTGATGTGGCGCGGACGCCTCCTCGCTTTTGCCGGTGGCAAAAAAAGAAAAACCGGAGCCAACCCGCAGCGCGTGAGGCGCAGGCGCGGGGCGCGCTAGCGTTTCCGGATCCCCCCTGTGTGTTCGCTCTGCACCGTTTACGCGGCTTGAACGGTTTCCCTTCCGCTGTAATTTTTTCAGCCTCCGCCCTCTCACCCTGAAACCACCCCATGAACACTTCCCCCCGCGTTCTGTCCGCCCTGCTTGCCACGCTCCTTTCGTCTTTTGCTTTCGCAAAAGACATCCGTCACGCGCCGCCCAAGGATCTGGATGGATACTTTCCTTTCACACCACCCCAGTCGCTCGACGCATGGAAAATTCGGAGGGACGAAGTGCGCCGCCAAATTCTGGTATCGCAGGGCCTCTGGCCGATGCCCACCCGCACGCCCCTCAACGCGGTGATTCACGGGCGGATCGATTGCGGGGAGTATTCCATCGAAAAGGTTTATTTCGAAAGCGCCCCCGGATTCTTCGTAACCGGAAACCTTTACCGGCCTAAAAAGAT
>JBILWF010000016.1:0-11788 GCA_044370075.1 Chthoniobacteraceae bacterium
ATGCGCACTTCTTGAGATGACTTTCGTTGAAACGTTTTCGGATTCGTCCGAGGCCGAGGGAGGGGGGGCAGAGTGGTCTGGCCTCTGGGAAGAGACCTCGCCATTTTTTACAGACCGAGGGAGCCCGTCTTCCTGTCAAAAAAACACTCCGTCGCAAAGAATGCCGCGAGACGCCGATTCCGACAATGTAGCAAACGGCTGCTGGCCGGTGAGGGTTTTGGAGCGCGCTGGCGGTTCGGGGAGTGGCTAGGGCCGGAATCGAACCGGCGACACGAGGATTTTCAGTCCTCTGCTCTGCCAACTGAGCTACCTAGCCATGGCCCGCAAGTGGGGACTCTAGTGTGTTCGGAATTGCCACGGCAAGCAGCCATTCGCAAAATTTGCGGTTTCGAGGAGTTTTTGAGGTTTGCAACCCCGCGGTGCGTCCAGTAGCGTCCCGTCCCCCGGTGTCCCAGATGGTCCGCCGTTGAGCATCCATCCACCGGGGAAACAATGGAACCAAGGTGGGATTACAACAACACGTTATGATGGACATGAAAGAGTTGCTCGCGACACATCAGCTTCGCGAGTTCCGGGAGGGAAGCATCGTCAAGGGACATGTTTTGGAGGTTCGTCCGCGGGAAGTGCTCGTGGATATCGGTTACAAGAGCGAAGGTGTTATTCCGATCGCCGAATTCGAAGACATGGAAGACCTCCAGGTGGGGGACGAAGTGGAAGTGCTTCTGTGCCGCCTCGAAAATGACGAGGGCATGGTATTACTTTCCAAAGAGCGCGCGGCTTACCGGCAGAACTGGGAAAAAATCGTCAAGGTTTTCCAGGAAAGTGGTATCATCAAGGGCAAGGTGCGTTCGGTGGTCAAAGGCGGACTCACCGTCAACATCGGCGTGGAAGCATTTCTTCCCGGTTCGCAGATCGACATTGTTCCGCCCAAGGATTTGCAGCAGTTCGTTGGAAACACCTACGAATTCAAGATCGTCAAAATCAACGACGACCGCAAAAACGTGGTGCTCTCCCGGCGCGAATTGATCGAGCAGGAGCGCGCGGAAAAACGCTCCCGCTTCCTCGACAGCACCAAGCCCGGCGACGTCGTGCGCGGTGCGGTCAAGAACCTCACTGACTTCGGTGCCTTCATCGATTTGGACGGCATGGATGGGTTGCTCCACATCACCGACATGACCTGGGGCCGGCTCACGCACCCGAGCGAACTGCTTAAGGTGGGTCAGGAGGTCGAGGTGGTCGTGCTTGAAATCAACCGCGATAAGGAGCGCGTCTCCCTCGGTTTGAAACAAACCCAGAAAAATCCCTGGGAGGAAACCGAGCGCCGCTTCCCCGTCGGGACGAAGGTCAAAGGCAAGATTACTAATTTGGTACCGTACGGTGCCTTTGTGGAAATCGAAGAAGGTGTTGAGGGACTCATCCATGTTTCCGAGCTGTCATGGACGAAACGGATCACCCGTCCGAGCGATGTGCTGGCCTTGGGTCAGGAGATCGAGGCCGTGGTGCTGGGAGTTAACAAGGAAGAGCAGAAGATCAGCCTTGGAGTGCGCCAGCTCGAGACGAACCCATGGGAGGAAATCGAACACCGCTACCCGATTGGCAAGCAGGTGAAGGGCGTTGTGCGCAACATGACGGCTTATGGTGCCTTCGTGGAGCTGGAGGAAGGAATCGACGGTATGATCCATGTCTCCGACATGAGTTGGACCCGCAAGGTCAACCATCCGACCGAGGTGATCAAAAAGGGCGATGAAGTCGAAGCCGTCGTCATTGACATCGACAAGAGCGCCCAGCGCATCAGCCTTGGCATCAAACAGCTCGAGGAAGATCCGTGGAAGACGATTGAGTCCCGGTACAAGATCGGAGACTTGGTCAAAGGCAAGGTCAGCAAGATCGCAACCTTCGGCGCTTTTGTTCAACTGGACGGCGACATTGATGGATTGGTCCACATCTCTCAGATCAGCGAAGACCGGGTCGATAAGGTCAAAGACCACCTGAAGATTGGCCAGGAGATTGAGGCGCGCGTGATCAAGGTCGACAAGACCGAGCGCCGCATTGGTCTCTCGATCAAGGCCGCCTCCTACGACGAGGAGGAGATCAAGCGGGAGGCCGCCGCCTTCGACTCGCTGCGTCCCGGAGAGGACATGGTCGGACTCGAACAGGCGTTTGCCGCAGCCGAGGAGTACCGCCCCGGCGAAGGACGCCGTCGGTAAGCGACAAAGAAAGCAGTCAGCATGCGGAAAGCATGCTATATAAGGGGGCCGGCGGGTAATCCGCCGGCCTTTTTTGCTCCGGAAAGACGCCTTTGCAGATCGGTCCGGGGAGTCGGGAACCAAACTAAATGTATGCAAAAAATAGAAGTAACAGCCTGGTTAAAAACTCATTGCGGGTGGAGCAATGGAGTGCGCGCGGTGATGCGCAAATACGACATCGCCTACACGGAAAAGGACATCATTCAGAACCCCGCGTTTCGCTGGGAAATGGAACAGCGCAGCGGCCAACCCTTGAGCCCCTGTGTGGAGGTTAACGGAGTGATGCTTGCGGACATCTCTGGCGAAGAGGTTGAAAAATACATGCTGGAGAAGGGACTGGTCGGACAGACGGACCGCACCACAAGCGTACCTCTGAACGCGCCCTGCTCAGATGAACAGCACGCCGCGATGCAGCGGGGCGAGCCAGTGCAGTTCGAGGGTTGATCCGGTTCAAGGATTGGACTCCGGAAGCCGGAACGCCACGTAGGCGTCCCCGGCTCCGGATTTTCCCCCGACTCGTCCGCCTCCCGTCGCGGTGATCACGACGTACTGGCGTCCGGCAACCTCGTACACGGCGGGTGCCGCGGTTCCGGCGAAAGGTAGTTTTGCGAACCAAAGTTCCTTTCCCGTGTCTGCATCGAATGCGCGGATTTTTTCGTCCTCGGTACCTGCGACAAAAACAAGACCGCCTGCGGTGACGGTGGCTCCGCCTAGGTTCTGCGATCCGGTCACCGGTATTCCTTTTTTCGTGAGGGATTCAATTTCTCCCAAAGGCGAGCGCCATAAGACTTTGCCCGTCTGGAGGTCGTGGCAGCTCAAGAGCCCCCATGGGGGGTGGATTCCCGGGTAGCCCTCGTGGTCGACCAGAAACTGGAATCCGTCGAATCCATATCCGGAAGGCCCGTCTGGGGAGGATGCAGGCTGCAGGAGGAAGTGTGTCAGGGCCTCGAGTTGGGCCTTGGCGAGAGGCGGCGCGGGCGGCATGGCGCCGCGCCCGGTTTGCAAAAGACCATGCAACTGTGCCGCATTCATTCTGCGCTGCAGTGCGTACAGTGGCGGGGCGGTTCCCACGCCGCCTCGCTGTGGTCCGTGGCAGGCTGCGCACAGCTGCGCATATATTTTTTCACCTTCACTTGGAGGTGTTCCTTTGGGGCGCTTGCTCTCGCTGTTGGAGATGACAGTGATTTTCGATACCCACCGGTTGGCGGTCACGTAGAGCCGGCCTGAGGGCATGTCCACGGTCGCGCCGGACCATTCGGCGCCACCGCGCGAGCCGATGTAAAGCGTGGATTTGCCCTCCTCCATCGGAGCAAAAAAACCAAAGTTGGAGCGTCGGACGGTTTGAAGCACAAATTCGCGCGCTTCGGGCGAGCGGTTGGTGACCATTTCCGGGGTGAATTCCATGCGGGAGATGGGTTCGGGTAGCTCGGGATCGGGCTGGTAAGGAGCGGTTTGTTCCCCGGGTAGCCGGGAGGCTGGGGCGCGTCGCAGGCGCCACGGAAAAAGAGGTCTGCCCGACATGCGGTCCAGCAGCATGAGGTTTCCGGCTTTGGAAACGGCGGTCACCGCATCGACGTCCCGGCCGTGCTGGCGGATTGTGACCAGATTGGGCGGAGCGCATACGTCCAGGTCCCAGATGTCGTGGCGGACATCCTGAAAGTGCCAGAGTCGTTTTCCGGTAAGCGCGTCGAGAGCGACCACGCAGTTGCTGAAGAGGTTGTCGCCAAGACGCTGAATGCCCACCATGTCGGGCCGCGGCGCGCCCAGGGCAACGAAGGCAATGCCGCGCTGCTCATCCACGGAGAGGCCTCCCCATCCGTTGGCTCCCTGCTGGGGGCCATTCCACGTGTCTGCACCGAACGCGTCCCCCTTCGGAATTGATTCGAAGCGCCAGAGGTTTGCGCCTGTACGCACGTCGTAGCCGTAGATGTCTCCAAAGAGGCCGCTGGTCACGAGGACATTCCGGTAAATTGCTCCGCTCACCGTGGCTCCGGTGGGGATTGCGGTGCGACCGTTTTCGCCAAACTCCGCAAGGGCGCGTCCCGTGGTCGGATCGAGGGCGTGGATCCAGTCGCCGGCTCCGATCAGCAGGCGCTCGCGGTTTTGCGCATCGCCCGGCCAGTAGACGAGCCCGCGCCGCGCGGGGGCATCCTGCAGACGCACCGGGGCAGGTGCATGCAGGGGAGTGCGCCATATTTCTGAGCCGGTTGCGGCGTCGAGTGCGACGAGGCAACGGCCCGGAGTGGGGGCGAAGAGGGTGCCCGAAACAATGATTGGGGTGCACTGGACGTTGGCGGCGCCATCGCCGGAGTGGAAGGTCCACGCGACCTCCAGCCGGTGCACGTTGCTGCGGTTGATCTGCGTGAGTGAAGAGTAGCGTCGGGCGCCGGAATCGCCCTGGGAGCGGTGCCAGGTTTCGAAGGTGCGTGGGGGGACCGGAAGGGCAGGCGTGAGTTCCCCGGGTGGAATGGCGGGGATGAACTGGAACTCGGGAGGCGATGCAGAGGATGGCGCGGAGTTCGCCGGTGGGTCTGCGCCGGGGCTTTGCTGGCAGAGCAGCGCTGCAACAAGTGGGATCAAATGCCGCGGGAAGCACATGGGGGCGGGAGAAAGAGCAATCCGGCCGGCTTGGGGGGAATCGGCCGAAGGGGGCCGCTTGCCAAAGCGCGGCGGCTCGGGTTGACTCGGGCTGGACGTTAAACCACCCCCGTATGTCTGTCGACGTCGATCCCGAATCCCTATTTGATTTCAACAGCGATGCGCACATGTCGTGCGCGGAGGCGGCGCTGGCGCAAAAAGCAGCCTCCGAGAATGTTCAGGTTGCGCGGATTTTGATTGTGGATGACAGCCGCATGATGCGGATGGGAATCACGCGCTCTCTCAAACAGTTGGGGTTCAACAATGTGTCGGAGGCGGGCAACGGGCGGGAAGCCCTGGACCGCATCCGTTCCGAATCCTTCGACCTGATGTTGTTGGACGTGGAGATGCCCGAGATGACGGGCTTGGAGGTGCTCGAGGAGATGCGGGCGGACAAGAGTATCATTCTGCCGGTGATCGTGATTTCCGGTGGGCAGGACGTGTCGGACGCCGTGCGCTGCATCGAGATGGGGGCGGAGGATTACCTGCCGAAGCCCTTCAACCCCGTTTTGTTGCGGGCGCGCGTCACCACGTCGATCGAAAAGAAAAAGCTGCGCGAACTTGAGAAACTGCGGTTGCAACAAATTGAAGCGGAGCACGAACGGGTCTTATCCGAGCAGCAAAAGACGGAGAAGCTGCTGCTGAATATTCTCCCCAAACCGATCGCCCACCGGCTCAAAAGCGGGGAAAAGCTCATCGCCGATTCCCACGCGGACGTGACGGTGCTTTTCATGGATCTGGTGGGGTTCACCAAGCTCTCCCGCACCACAACGGCGGAGAGGTTGGTGCGGATGTTGAACGCGATTTTCTCCACCTTCGACCTGCTGGTGGAACGCAGCGGTTTGGAAAAAATCAAAACAATCGGTGACAGCTACATGCTGGTCGGCGGTGCGCCCACCCAAAAGGACGGGCACGCCGGGGCGGCTGCAGATCTCGCTCTGGCGATGATTGAGAACCTGGCCAAGATCAACGCGGTCAACCAGACCGAACTGGCCGCCCGCATCGGGATTCACTCCGGGCCGGTGGTGGCGGGTGTCATCGGCATACGTAAGTTCACGTACGATTTGTGGGGAGACACGGTGAACTTTGCCAGCCGCATGGAATCCTCAGGCGTTCCCGGACGCGTGCACTGCTCGCAGGCAACGGCCAACCTCCTCAAGGAGGAATTCGAGCTGGAGGATCGGGGGCCCGTGGAGGTGAAGGGCATTGGACAAACCCACACGTATTTCATCAACGGACGCAAAATTGCGGAGTGGAGTTTGTAGGTGGCCGGCTGGCTTGAGGAAACGCACCGGGTTTGAGTTTCGGTCGAGTGGGTGTAGACTCGCGGAAAGCCGAAAGGAAACGCCATTTTGACTGCCCCGTTCCGTGAGTGATTCTTTTTTCAAAAACAGCGCCGAGACACCGGAACCTGCCTTCGATGTTTCGCTGCGGCCTCCGCTGTTCAGCGAGTTTGCGGGCCAGGCGCCCGTATGCAGCCGCCTGCAGGTTATGGTGGATGCGGCGCTTCAGCGGGAGGACGTCATTGATCACATTTTGCTCAGCGGCCCGCCGGGATTGGGGAAGACAACGCTTGCCCACATTCTGGCCAACGCGATGGGTGGAAAGATCAAGGTCACCAGCGGTCCGATGATCGAGAAGGCAGGCGATCTGGCGGGTCTGCTCACGACGCTGGAGCGGGGTGATTTGCTATTCATTGATGAAATTCACAGGCTTCAGCCCGCTATCGAGGAATACCTCTACCCGGCGATGGAGGATTACAAGTTGGACATCATCATCGACCAGGGCCCCAACGCGCGTTCAATCCGGTTGAATCTTCCAAAGTTCACTCTGGTCGGGGCCACGACCCGGGCGGGCATGATTTCCTCACCGTTGCGGTCCCGGTTTGGGATGAACTGCAGGTTGGATTATTACACGGCGGAGGAGTTGCAGAAAATTTTACTGCGCAGTGCGGGGTTGCTCGGCATTTCCATCGAGGACGACGGGGCTTTTGAAATCGCGGCCCGTGCGCGGGGAACGCCGCGCATTGCCAACAATTTGCTGCGCTGGGTGCGGGATTTTTCGCAGGTGCGTGCGGACAACCGGGTGACGCGTGAGGTCGCGGACCGGGCGCTTTCGATGTTGGAAATCGATCAGGACGGATTGGATGAGATGGACAAGCGGATCCTCGAGGCGCTGGTTCACCGCTTTGAGGGGGGGCCGGTGGGAATCAATTCGCTCGCAGTTGCCCTCGGGGAGGATTCGGGCACGATTGAAGACGTGAACGAGCCCTATTTAATTATGCAGGGTTACTTGAAGCGCACGCCGCAGGGACGTGTCGCCTTGGCACCGGCTTATCGCAAGCTGGGAGTGACGGAGCCCAAGAGGGCGGGAGAGCTTTTTTGAGGGTGAGCTTGAACTGATGGGGCGGTGGGTGCAGGGGGCGGGGCCTAGTGGTTCGAGGACGAGAAATTTTTATTGGAGGAGACAAAAACCCGTTTCTGCGGCGTTCTCTCCCCAGGACCTGTTGGTCTCGATACTCAGATTTTTAGATTTCGCTCCACACAAACAGGATCTAACATTTTGAGAGGTGGCGTGATGGGTTATTCCAATACGTCTTAAAAGCAGAAGGCTATGACAAATCCCCCGAAACCAAAGTTTGGTCACCGAAGCGAAAGTTGCGGTGAGAATCCCGGAGAAGCGACCCTACAGGCAGGATCGTTTGTGTATCGTTGGGCATCCGTGATGCTCCTGTTTTGCATGGCCGTAACCCTCTCCGGGGAGGATGTTTTTGCTCAAGCTGTGCGCCGGGCGGTTGTGTCGCAGAGTTTGCCGGTGATGGCCTCGGCTGAATCCGTGGAGGTGGCGGTGCCCGTGGGTTGTGTGAGTTGCGTAGTGGAAGCAAAGTTGCGGCGTCAAAAAACATGGGTGCGCTGGCGGTCTTTCACGATCCGCTCGGGTGAAACCAAGGTTCGTTTCGTGCCGCCCCGGGGCTTTGGAACCCCGGGGTCTTTGGTTGAGGAATGGAGGGCCACGGGAACAGTGGATGTCGCCCTTGCGGAACAACGCGGGGCGAAGCGTAAATACCCGGCCAAATTTTATCAGGGGGCTCGCAGTTTTAGGGCCAGCCCTGCCGCGGGGTACAAGTCGGGCATACGCTCCTCGTCTTCCGGGGGTCCGGTTCTAGTAGATGATCCACAGACGGTTAGGCTTGCGGTAGCCTCCGTTTCCGGTTCGGTAAAAGTAGCTTCAACGGATGCTTCATCCAAGGAAACCTCGAAAGCCGGAGCCGAGGCGGTGGAGGCGGACATTTGGAAGACAGACGGTTCGATGGTGTACTTCTTCAACCAACTGCGGGGACTGCAGGTGGTGGACGTTTCCGACCCGTCCAAACCGTTAATGCGGGCCCGCCTGCGGCTTCCTGCAGTGGGGCAGGATTTGTATTTGCTTCCGGAGCAGGTGCCGGGCGAGCGGTTGGTTGTGCTGCTTACTAGGGCCTATGATGATGTGTCGGGATCCCAAAGCGAGGTGGTCGTGGTGCGGGTTTCGGGCACAGCGGCTGAGATTGTTTCCCGTCAAACGGTCTCGGGAAGCTTGCAGGACAGCCGGATGGTGGGGGCTCGCCTTTACATGGTGAGTTCCGACTGGAATCTGTACTGGGCCAACTGGAACCAGCCGCGCATCCAGTCCGTTGCCGCCGGCCCGCTGGGTGGAATTGTCCCCGGGTCTGAGTCGGATTTGAGCAACACAACGCTCACGGAATTTGTGGTGGTAACGAACGGATCCCTTGAAAAGGTCGGATCCCTGCCTGTTCCCTCCTTTTCATCATCCGCCTTGATAGCAGCGGGCGGAGATTGGCTGGCCGTGGCATCCAACGACTGGGCGGAATGGGATAAAACGCAGATCAGTCTGTATGGTCTTTCTGAAAGCGGTGCGACGCTTCTCACTCCCAAACCCATCCGCACGCAGGGGCGGGTGTATGACAAGTTTAAGATCGGATTTCAAAAGGACACGCTCATGGCGGTGACGCAGCGGTGGGATGTTGCCGTGCAAGGGGGTAGGGGTGAACAAGTGGTTACGCTGGAGTGCTTTGATTCCTCGGGTGCCGATATCACCAAGTTGGAGATCAAGCGCGGTGAGAATCTGTTTGCGACGCGTTTTGGCCCGGAAAAATTGTACATCGTGACTGCCGTGAACCACGATCCGTTGTGGGTGGTAGACATTTCCGACCCGCGCAACCCGGCTGTGGGTGGACATGTTGAAGTTCCGGGGTTTTCCACGTACATTCAGCCTATTGGCGACGACGGCAGGTATCTTTTCACCATCGGTCTGGAGAACGGCCGTGTAGTCGCCTCCCTCTTTGACGTGTCGGACCCCGCCAACCCGGTGCTCCCAGAGAATGGAAGGGTCCAGGTGTCCGACGACTGGGGTTACAGCCAAGCAGTATGGGATGAAAAGGCGCTGAAGGTGTTGCCTGAGGAGGGCCTCGCTTTGGTCCCCTTCATGGCGGGGTGGTGGAATAACAACAAGGCGTTTGTGCGCCTCATAGACATTGATCTTTCCAACGGAGGTAGCTTGAAGCTGCGGGGCCGATTGGAACATGACTTCGCGCCTCAGCGGGCAACGATGACCAATGGAGTGCTCACTTCCATCTCGCAAAAAGAGCTCATCACGGCCGGAATCGCCGATCGTGACAACCCTGCGGTGCTCGCGGAGGTCGCCCTTGCCTGGCCGGTGAATCAGGTTCTGCAAACCGGAAACTACCTGCTTCAAATTGGGGACGGATCCAGCGCCATGTGGTCCAACGAACCGGCTTCCCTCACGGTTTCTAAGAGCGATACGGAGGATAGCGTTCTTCAAACGCTGGATCTAGGTATGGGAACCGTGTGCGATGCGGCGGTACGTGGTTCAAAGTTGTACGTATTGCGCCGGAGCGGCTCGCAGTATTGGTACGGATACTACCGTCCGATGGTAATGCGCGCGGCCACGCTAGTGGCGGAGGATGCGAAACCGCAGGGGACTTCCGCTGGAGATCCCAATTTCTCCGGGTTGATCTTGGACATTTACGACATTTCGGCTCTGCCGTCCGTTCAGCTGATGGGATCGGTTTCGACCCCAGTGAACAACGAAGATCTCGGGGAGTTGATTGGCGGGTTGCTTTGGATCAGTGATACGACGCCCGCGGTGATTACGCAGGGGCAATCGTGGAACTGGGACTGGTGGTATCCGATGCCGGTCAGGCTGGGCGTTGTCGGCTCACGGGTGGCGTTGCCCCGGCGTTTTTTCACTCCCAAGCCTCCCGCGGTGCGCGCCTTTGACGTGACCAATGCCGCTGCGCCCTCAGCGTACCAACCGGTGATTTTAAGCGCGGTGACGGAGACCATGGTCTCCGTCGCTGCTGCGGGCGATGGATTGCTGGCGTATGCCTACGGGGAAAAACCGAGTACCGTCTCGTTCCCTGGATTCACCAAGAACGGGGAGGAGCCCATCTCGGCGACGCACCGACTCGGAGTCGTGGACTTCGCGGTGCCGGCAAACCCGGTTTTGCGCGCCCCGCTTCAGATGCCGGGACGTGTTTTCGCCGTCACAGACTTCTCCCGGACCGGATTTCTTGCGTACACGGAGACCATGAGTCCGGCGACTCGCATTTCAAAACCTATTCGGCAGGTCCAAGTCAGTGCGGTGGATGAACAACAGGCTTTTTTGGTGGCCAGCATGCCGGTTGGCTGGGATGCGGTGTTTACCGCGGAGGGCAGATCGTTCTATGTCGCTGATGCGGGGGCTGTGGGCCGGTTTACCCTAGACGACGGTGGCGTTTTTAATCTCGTAGGCTCGGTCAGCGTCGGTTGGACGCCAACCGATCTCCAACCGCGCGGGCTCGCCGTCCTGGGCATTTCGGGAAATAACTTGCTTCGAATCGGATGGAACGGCCTGAAGCCCTCCCTAGACACCTGGAAAATGCGGCAGGGATTCGGCCTCCCGAAGATGACCGTGGGGATGGATGGCTCGATCTACGCGCCCATGGGGGATTTCGGCGTAGAGCGGTATCAGCCTCGGTGAAAAATGCGGGGTATCAGAACCCCGACGCAGGGTTCCCGCGTTCTCCGGGGCAACGCGGGTGCGTGCCGCGCGTTGTGGAGGGAAAAAGTTTGAGGTGCCGTAAAAAGTGCCTAGATAGAGGGTTCCCGGACCTGATTGTTTGTGCGCTTTCTTCTTACCCATCCCAACTTTCCCTCCCAGTTGCGCTCTATTGCGGTGGCTTTGGCATCAAACCCCCGGAACGAGGTGGTTTACCTGACCAGCTCAGAAAGTGGAGAAATAGCTCGTGTAAAGAAGCTTGTATATAAACCAAAACGCGGACCTGCTCCCCAGACGCACCATTATCTGCGCGGGTTTGAGGAGGCTGTCCTGCACGGGCAGGCCGCCTACATGGCCTGCGTGGAGGCGAAAAAGAACGGATTCGTGCCCGATCTTATCTTCGGCCATGCGGGATGGGGGCAGACCCTGTTTCTAAAGGATGTGTTCCCCCGGACTCCGCTGGCGCTGAACTTCGAGTGGTTTTATCATGCGCATGGAAGTGACTGTGATTTCGACCCTTCCGAAATGCTCAGCGCCGATGATGAGGCGCGGATCCGGATTAAAAACGCAACCTTGCTGGCGGACCTCGCCGCATGCGACGGGGGGATTTGCGCCACGCGCTTTCAGTACGAACAGTTCCCCAAACATTTGCGTTCCAATCTCACGGTGGGACACGAGGGGATAGATTTGAATTTTTTCAAACCCAATCCCGGCGGGCGTTTGGTTTTGGCGGATGGAAAGCTCGATCTGAGCGGAGTGGACGAAATCGTCACCTACGCCACGCGGGGCATGGAACCTTACCGTGGATTTCCCCAGTTCATTGAGGCGGCCTCGCTCCTGCTCAAAAT
>JBILWF010000017.1:0-11767 GCA_044370075.1 Chthoniobacteraceae bacterium
TTTTTCATCCGTCCCGCTCCCCTTTCCGTGCAGACGCACACAGCCATTCTTTTGCGTAAAATCCGGCTCACCGAATCCAGCCTTATTGTTTCGTGGATCACCGGGGAGGGCGGGCGCATCAAAACGGTCGCCAAGGGTGCACTCCGTCCGAAGGGGCGTCTGGCGGGCCTGCTCGACTTATTTCACCTGTGTGAAATCCAGGTTCAACCCGCACGCACCGGGGATTTGCACAGCCTGCGCGAGGTTACCCTGCGCGAAAGTTTCTCCGGCATGCGGACCGACTTTGCACGCATCGCGCTGGGTTCCTACGCCGTGGAATTGCTCGAAAAGGCCACCGAGCCGGAAACTCCCATGCCCGAGCTCTTTGACCTGTTCGCGCGTCTGCTGCGTCACCTTCACGCGCACGCCGCGTCCCGCCGGGCCCTGCTCCACTTCGAATCCGAGCTGGCCCGCCTTTTGGGAATCACCTCCCCGGATCACACCGCCGAAGACTCCCTCCTGCGCCACCTGCACCGCATGCCGGCCGCGCGCGCCGATCTTCTGGCTCGACTTCCCCTCCGACCAGCCTGAGGCATGCTGGGCAACCATGAATCCTTTTCCCTCCCTTCCCAAACAGGCGGCCGCCGACGTGCAGGAACTCATCGCCCAGGGCAACTCCCTGCTGGCCTCTGCAGGTGTGGTGGGGGCGCGTTTCGAACTCGATCGCCCGGCCGCCGCGCCGCATCCCTTTCAGGACGCTGAGGTCACGCTTGTTTTGCCCGAAAAATCCCTGCAGGAGGCAGTTCAACGAGAGGCCACACGGCAGGCAGCCCAGCACGGAGCCAAGGTGAGCGGAGTCACCCTCCAATTTGAACCGGCGGGAGAGAATGCCATTCGCTTCCGGGCCGCGGCCACCGCGAGCATGTTTGTGGGATCCGTGGCCTTTCGCCTCAGCGCGGTGGTGCGCGCAGTGCCCCCGGACAAAGTCACTTTCGACGGGATCGAACTCGATACGGGCTCGGGTATGTTCGGCTCTATGGCGCGCGGCATGCTCGAGCCCCAATTGCGCAAGTTTGCAGGCACCGAGCCCTCGCTCGGGGCGTGGCTGGGCCGTCCGGTGCGCTGGGTTCGTTTCGGAACCCAGGCTGGGGAAATCCGCTGCACTCTGCGCTTCGAGCCGTGACCCCGCGGCCCGCGCTGTGCCCGGGCGAGCGGATCGGACGGCCGTATCGGACGCAGAGGCGGGCCCCGCTTTCTTGACTTCGCAGGCATTTGCGCTGAAGTCCCTCCAAGCTCATGAGCGGCACACTGTTTCTTCTTGCCGTATGCGTCTGCGGAGTCGTGGTGGGACTTATGTGGATGATGGCCGCCTACAACACCCTGCACGGTGCGCGCCAAAAGAGCCGGGATCTGTTCTCCCGCATGGAAACGCAAATCAGCCGCCGCCATCTGCTGCTCCGGGATCTGGAGGCGGTTGCGGAAAGTGCCCCCCCGGCCGACCGCGCCGCTTTGGACGCCTTCCGGAACGCGCGCGCCGAGGCGCAGGCCGCCGCGGCAGCGGCATCCGCTCCGGTCAAAACCCGGGAGGTCCTTGAACGTCTCCTCGCGGCGGAGGTGTCTCTGGACGCGGCTCTCTCCCGCCTGCTTGGCGCGCTGGAGCGGCAACCGGCGTGGAAAACAAACCCGCTCCGGGGCCGCCTGGTCGGGGAAATCGCAGCAGCAGGCGATGAAAAATCCCTCCTACAGTCGGCCTACAATGAATCGGTAAGCGCATACAACGCGCAGTTGCAGACCCTTCCCGCGGTTTGGATCGCGCCCTTTGCGGGGTTCTCCCGAGAGTTCCCGCTTCAGGAACCGGCCGCACCGGAGCCCGAAGCCCCGAAGGGCCGCTTCTCCGCCTCGGCCTAGCCGCGCCCGACCGGCAGCGACGTGTGTTTCCCCGCCCTTTACGCAGGCAGGGCGGAACGCAAAATCCGCAGGAAGTTTTCACGCATCACCCCCTGAATGTCCGCGTCGCAGAACCCGCGCTCCCGCAGCAGCGCGGGAATGCGCGCGAGATCTGCGATGGAGTCCACGTCAGCGGGGGTCTGCTCCGTGCCAAAGCATCCGTCCAAATCCGAGCCAATTCCGGCGTGCCGCGCGGAGCCCGCGATCTGGCAGACGTGGTCGAGGTGTTGGAGGGCGGTTTTGAGCGTGGCACCCATGGCCTTGGGCTGCGACTTGCCGCGTTCCCATCCGGGTACAATCATCCACGCGTCGAGTGCCAGCCCGATCACGGCGCCCCGCTGCACGAGGGCGCGGATCATTTCATCGCTCAGCTGCCGGTTGTGCGGCACCAGGGCGCGGCAGTTGTGGTGGCTGGCCCAAAGCGGGCCCTCGTACAGATCGAGGGCCTGCCAGAAAGCGTCATCGCACAGATGAGTCATGTCCAAAATCATGCCCAGTCGCCCCGCTTCGCGCAGCAGATCCACCCCGCGCGCGCTGAGTTTTCCGGTCGCATCGGTGCCGTTGGCATAAACGCCCGCGCCGTAGTGGGCCGGCCCGATTGCGCGCAGTCCCGCGGCATGCGCCCGGTGCAGGTGGTCTAGGGTCACCAGCGAATCCGCCCCCTCCAGCGAGAGAACAAACCCCACCGGAAGCGTGCGGTGCGACCCGTCGCGCAGTTCCAGCGCGCGGCTCCACCGCGCCACATGCAACTGCAACTCGGAGCGGGTGCGGATCTGAAACATTTCACCGGCCTCGTGCATGCACTGGTACCAAGCCAGCTGGGCCTGCGTGGAAGCCCACGCCTGGGCCGGGGAACGCCATGCCAGAAGAGGACTCCAGCCCTTCATTTCCACCCGCGCCAGCTGCGTGGCCATACACAATCCCACCCCCGCCGCACGCATCTGCGGCAAGGTCACCGTGCCCCGTCCCCGGTCCGCTTTGTCCTGCAAATGAGCCTCCTTCGCCCGCACCTCCTCCAGCGGCCGTGTCAGGTCGCGGTTCCATTCCACGGCGTTCAAGGCCAGATCCAAATGCGCGTCAAAAATCAACATAGAAAAATCTCATGGAATGGGGTCACCGCATCATTGTGCACACACGGGGGCCGTTCGCCATTGATCCGACGCAAGCCTTGGTGCCTCGTTTAGTCGGCCGCCACGCGCAGCAGAGGGCCGCCCCGCTGCGCAATAATTCCGCGTGCGAGCGACTCCGCGACACGTTCCCGGTACGCCGCCGAACCGAGAAGCGCGGACTCCGACGGGCTGCTCAGGTAGCCGCATTCCATGAGCACAGCCGGGTTTTCGTTGGTGCGCAGCACGCGAAAGCGCGCCACACGGGCGCCGCGGTCCGGGCTTCGGGTGCCCGCCGCGAGAGCATGCACCATCACGTGGGCCATCCGTTTGGATTCGTCCGAGAAGTAGTAACTTTCCACCCCGTTCACCGCGCGGCGCCGGCAGTCATTGAGGTGAATGCTCACAAAAACCGCGTTTTCAAACTGCCCGGAAATTGCGGAGCGCCGCTCGAGGGGGATGAACACGTCACTTTTGCGTGTGAGCACTGTGCGAAATCCGGCCGCCCGCAGCTTGGGTGCCAGACGCAGGGCGATGTCCAAGGCGAGGTCCTTTTCCAGAAGGCCGCGGCGGGAACGCGCCCCGGAATCGTGGGCGCCATGGCCCGGATCGAGCACGACGGTGGTGAAGGTTCGGCTTGTTTTGCGAACCCGGGGTCCTTCGTCCATCTGGGCGCACGCTCCCAAAAAAAATAAAACACCAAGTGCGAACAAAACACGCATCGCCTTCAGAGCCGTGCCTTGATTGGGTACATAGGTTTTCCGGGCCATGTCTGATCTAAAATCCAGTTTTACGAAATACGCTTTGTACGCGGTGCTGTTTTCGGGGATGTGCGCAGGTGCACCGCCGGAAGGCAACCTGAGTACTTCCTCCAAAAAAGCAAACCGTCTCGCAGCAGAAAAATCACCCTATTTGCTCCAACACGCTTACAACCCCGTGGAGTGGTATCCGTGGGGCGAGGCGGCCTTTGAAAAAGCGCGCTCCGAAAACAAACCTATTTTTTTATCTATCGGGTATTCGACCTGCCACTGGTGCCATGTGATGGCGCACGAATCTTTTGAAAACCCGGCCACCGCGGAAATTCTCAACACCCGGTTTGTGTGCATCAAGGTCGACCGCGAGGAGCGCCCGGACGTAGACCGCGTCTACATGACCTATGTTCAGGCCACCACCGGCTCCGGCGGGTGGCCCCTCAACGTCTGGCTCACCCCCGGGCGCGAACCCTTTTTCGGAGGAACCTACTTTCCCCCCAAGGACCGCTTCGGCCGGCCCGCCTTCCCCTCCCTGCTCGAGCGCATCGCCGCCGCGTGGGAAAAAGACCGCGGGGCCATCCTCCAAAACGCCGCCCAAATCCTTGCCGCCCTCCGTGCCGAAGCCGCACTTTCCCCGGCCCCCACCCCCGTGGACTCCGCCCCCCTGGATGCTGCATACCAAAAACTCGTCGCCCAGTTTGATTCCGAGGAGGGCGGGTTCGGGCAGGCTCCCAAGTTTCCGCGCCCCGCCACCCTCCACTTTCTGCTGCGCCACGCGGCGCGCGCCGGCGCGGAAAACGGGGACGGACGCATTGCCGCGGGGATGGTTTTCCAAACCCTGCGCAAAATGGCCAACGGCGGGATGAATGACCAACTCGGCGGCGGATTCCACCGCTACTCGGTGGACCGCTTTTGGCACGTGCCGCATTACGAAAAAATGCTCTACGATCAGGCGCAAATCTCCCTCGCCTTGATCGAGGCCGCCCAACTCTCGGGCGATTCCTTTTTTGAGCACCACGCCCGCCGCACCCTCGACTACGTCCTCCGGGAAATGACGGCACCCGGGGGCGGGTTTCACTCCGCCGAGGACGCCGATTCGCTCTTTGAACACGGCAAACCGGGGCACGGCGAAGGCGCTTTTTACCTGTGGACGCAAGCCGACTTGGAAAAACACCTCGCCAGCGACGCCCCGCTTTTTTGCGCCGTGTACGGGGTCAAACCCGGGGGGAATTCTCCCGAGGGCAGTGATCCCCACGGCGAGTTGCGCGGCAAAAACACGCTCATCCGGAAGCTGTCCGACGCCGAGGCTGCGGCGCAATTTCAGCTTCCCGTTGAGGAAGTTGCCCAAAAGATGGAGGCGGCGCGTCAAAAGCTTCTCGCGCTGCGCGCCCTGCGTCCGAAACCCCACCGGGACGACAAAATCCTGACCGCATGGAACGGGCTGATGATCTCCGCCCTGGCTCGCGCCAACACCTATACCGGCGAAGAAACCTACCTGCAGGGCGCCCGACGCGCTGCCCTGTTTTTGCAGAAAAACCTCTGGCAAAAAGGCGTCCTGTACCGGTCCCACCGCGAACAAACCGGCTCCGTGGCAGGCTTTGCCGAAGACTACGCATTTCTCATTCAGGGACTGCTCGACCTGTACGAGGCCGACTGGGACACCGCATGGCTGCGGTGGGCGCTGGAACTGCAACAAACCCAGGACCGCCTGTTCTGGGATGCCGAATCCGGGGGATACTTCAGCAGCGCAGAGCACGATAAAAACGTACTGGTGCGCATGAAGGAAAACCACGACGGCGCGGAACCGGCTGCAAGTTCGATTGCCGCGCGCAACCTCATGCGCTTATCCGGAGTCACGGGGGATCCGCGCCTGCGCGAAAAGGCCGAACGCACCGTGCGCGCTTTCGGACAGGCGCTGCGCCAGTCCCCCACATCCCTTCCGCAGATGCTCTGCAGCCTGCAGGGATTGCTCTCCCCTCCCCAGCAAATCGTCATCGCGGGCGGGCCGCACGCAGCCGACACCCGGGCGCTGCGGGAAGTCGTCCAAAAGCGGTTTCTTCCCCACGCCGTTCTGCTGTACGCGCACCCCGACGCCGCGTCCGCCGGCCTCGGGGAGAAGTTTTCCGCACTCGCGGAAATGCCTGCCCGGGAGGGAAAAGCCACGGCTTACGTGTGCGAAAACTTCGTGTGTGAGTTTCCTGAAACCTCCCCGGAGAAACTCAGGGCGCGCCTTCAAGCGCGGTAGGACTTCCATGTGGCGGGACCTGGCGGAAGCGCCGGAGATAACCAGTGGCGGGACGGCGCGATTTTTCCGGTTCCCGCGGCTGCGCAGAGCGTAATTTTTTCCAAAAAACGAAACCTTTCCCGGGTTCCGGTGTTTACCCCACGTCAAAAGACATTTGCGGACCGAAGGTGACTCCGGTTCCGGTGTGCGGATCGCCTCCTCCTGACTCTTGCTTCACCCCATGAAATTTCTATCCCGCCTCCTCATCGCCTGCGGCTTCGCCGTCCTCTGCATCCCGGGTTCTGAAGTCCGCGGAGCGGTTCCGCGGGCAAAAAAAGGGGGGAAAAAAGGAACCGAAACATCCCAAGCCTCCCGGGGGGCTCTCCTCCGATTTGACGAAAACAAGGACGGCGATCTGGATTCGACCGAAAAGGAGGCTCTGCGGTCCGCCTTTAAGTCGGGGAACCAGGATTTGAAGGGGTTTGACACCAACGGAGACGGCGATTTGGACGAGAATGAGATGGCGGCTGTCTCGCTCAAACCCGCGGGGAAGGACGGCACAAAGAAGAAGAAGAAAAAAAACAAGGCCTCGGCCTGAGAGCCCTGGACAAGCACAGCGCCGTGTAAAGCGGCCGACGTCAACCACTCCTTAACTCATGGCCCGTAAAATTCTGCTCGCGTGCGCAGTGCTTTGGGGGGGCGTTTTTTGGGCAACGACACCCGGCCGGGGCGCGGAGCCCTCGGAAGCGGCGCAGCGGGAGTTTTTCGAAAAAAACATCCGTCCCGTTTTGGCGGAGAAGTGTTATGGATGCCATTCGGCGGCAGAGAAGATCAAGGGAGGGCTGGCGCTGGACACGCGCGCCGGCATGCGCAAGGGCGGCGACACAGGGGCGGCGGTGGTCCCGGGGGATCCGGGCAAAAGCCTTTTGATGCGGGCGCTCCGCTGGGAGGACCCCGAGCTTCAGATGCCGCCCTCCAAATCCGGCGGACGCCTGCCTGCAGCGGTCGTTACCAACTTTGAGCGCTGGATTGCCGCGGGCGCTTTTGACCCCCGCGGGGCGGAAACGGCCGGCAAAACGGGGGCGCGCGAACTCTGGTCACTTCACCCCCCGCGCAAAGGTGGCGTTCCCGTTCCCAAACAAAAGGATTGGCCCCGCACGGATGTGGACTGCTTTGTGCTCGCCGCCATGGAACCGCGCGGCCTCAAGCCGGTTGGCGACTCCGATCCGAGAGCCCTGCTGCGGCGGGTGTTTTGTGACTTAACCGGAATGCCGCCGAATGTGATCACGGTGGACTGGTTTGCCGCGGAATGTGCCAAAGGGGAGGCCTCCGGGAGAGCGGCGTATCTCGCCATTGTTGACCGGCTGCTGGCGTCCCCGAACTTTGGAGAGCGCTGGGGGCGGCACTGGCTGGACGTGGCCCGCTACGCGGAAAGCAGCGGACTGGAGCGTAACGCACTGTATCCCACGGCATGGCGGTACCGGGACTACGTGATTGCATCGGTGAACGCCGACAAACCCTACCACACCTTCATCCGGGAACAGGTGGCAGGCGACCTGCTGCCGCATGCTTCCCCGGCCCAGGAGGCCGAGCACCGCGTCGCAACCGCCTTTCTGGCGCTCGGAGTGAAGAATCTCGCGGAGAAAAACCGTCTCCTCTTCGAGATGGACCTTGTGGATGAACAGATCGACACCGTGTCGCGCTCGGTCCTGGGACTCACCGTGGCCTGCGCCCGATGCCACAACCACAAGTCGGATCCGATCACCATGAACGACTACTACGGGCTCGCGGGCATTTTCCGAAGCACCGAGACCTGCTACGGAACCGCGGGACGCAACGGGCGCAACGCCTCCACGCTGCTCCCCCTGCAAGGACCGCTGCACCCCGCCCCTGGGCTGGAGGCGGGCCCCGCCAAGGACGCCCCCGCGGCCCCCAAGGCGAAAAAGGCGGCAATTTTGAAAAAGCGGGCGGATGCCGCCCCGGGGCCCACGCCACAGGAGTTGATGCACCGGACCGCCGGGGTGCGGGAGGGCAAGGTGCAGGACAGCCCGGTGTATTTGCGGGGCGAGGTGGAGCGACCCGGTCCGGTTGTCGCGCGGGGCATGGTGCAGGCCTTTTACAAGGGGCCTACTCCGGCGGTGCGCGGCAATTCCAGCGGGCGGTTGGAGCTGGCCAACTGGCTGGCCTCCGCCGACAACCCGCTGACGGCGCGGGTTGCGGTGAACCGGGTCTGGCAGCACCTGTTTGGGGAGGGCATTGTGCGCACACTCGACAACTTCGGTGCCACGGGCGAGGCCCCCACCCACCCGGAACTGCTGGATTATCTCAGCGTACGGTTCATCGAGCAGGGATGGTCGCTTAAAAAGCTGCTCCGGGAACTGGTCCTGAGCCGGACGTACCAACTCAGCACGCAGGTGGATCCGAACAACCGCCAGATTGATCCGGACAACCGCATGTGCTGGCGGGCCCATGCGCGCCGCCTCGATGCCGAGGCGCTCCGCGATGCCATGCTGGTGGCAAGCGGGTTGTTGAATTTGAAGCCTCCCGGGGGGTCGATGGTGGCCTCCATCGGTAACGGAACCGCCCCGGCGCGCGGAAAGGACTTTCTCAACGCCCAGTTTCACTACCGGAGCATTTATCTGCCTATTGTACGGGATTTTCTGCCCTCGTGCCTCGAGGTATTCGATTTCGCCGAACCAAGCCTCGTCGTCGCCAAGCGCGACGCCAGCAACGTGCCTTCCCAGGCCCTGTACATGATGAACAACCCGTTTGTTCTCGAGCAGGCGCGCGCCCTCGCCTCCCGCGCAGCCGAGGGGACCGTGGAACAACGCGTTGCCTTTCTCTACCGCGCCACGTTATGCCGCCCCCCCACGCCGCACGAACAACGGCGGGCACACGATTTTCTGCAAGAGGAATCCCGGGATCTCGGAACCGCCCGCGGGCCCTCCCTCCATGCCGAGGCCTTCGTCTCGCTGGCACAGGCGCTGCTCGCGAGCGCCGAGTTCCGCTACCTCGTGGACTCCCCCTCCGCACTGCCCGGATACCTCCCCTGATCCCCTTCCGCCATCCCCAACCATGACCCCCGGTTTTGAATTTCCCCGCGCGATCAGCCGCCGCCAGGCGCTCCAAACCGTCTCCTCCGGCTTTGGATGGCTGGCTTTTTCCTCCCTGCTGCAGGCTCAACCGCGGGAAAGCAACCCGCTGGCGCCCCGCGCCCCGCATTTTACCCCCAAAGCGAAGCGGGTAATTTTCCTGTGTATGCAGGGGGCGCCCTCGCACATGGACACCTTTGACTACAAGCCCAAGCTCATCGCGGACGCCGCGAAAAGCGGGCGCACGGACAATCTGGTGGGCTGTCCGCATCCGTTTGTTCGCCAGGGTGATTCGGGTCTGTGGATTTCGTCCTTGTTTCCCGAACTGGGAAAGCATGCCGACTCGCTCTGCCTGCTTCGGAGCCTGCAAACCGACATTCCCAACCATCCGCAGGCGTTCACGATGCTGCACACTGGAAGCACCAACTTTGTGCGTCCTTCGCTGGGCTCCTGGGTGCTGTACGGTTTGGGCAAGGAAACGGAAAACCTCCCCGGTTTCATCAGCCTGAACGCCCCCGCCGGGAACACCAACGCCATGGGAAGCGCGTTTCTGCCCGCCGTCTATCAGGGCATGCGCGTGGGGACGGCGCGCGAGGGCGCGGATGCCGCGCAACCGGCGGTTCCGAACATCAAAAACCCCGTGCTCTCGCCCGGGCGCCAGCGCCGCCAACTGGACTTCGTGCAGGGCATGAACCAGGACCTTCTCAAGGCCACCGCCGCCGACTCCGAGGTGGAGGCCGTGATCCAGTCTTACGAACAGGCCTTCAAAATGCAGACCTCCGTTCCCGGGGTGATGGATTTGTCGCGGGAGAATGCTTCCGTTTTGCAGGGCTACGGCATCGGAGCTGGGGCAAGTGATTCCTTTGGGCGGCAGTGTCTTCTGGCGCGCAAACTGGTTGAGTCCGGGGTGCGTTTTGTCGAGGTAACCCACCCGGGCTGGGATCACCACAACAATTTGAAGGAGCGTCTCGAGAAGGGATGTTCCGCCATCGACAAACCTATCGCGGGACTGCTCCAAGACCTCAAGGAAAGGGGCATGCTCGCCGATACCCTGGTGCTCTGGGGCGGTGAATTCGGCCGCACCCCGGACAATCGCGGGGGCGACGGCCGCAACCACAACGCCAAGGGCTTTGCCATGTGGATGGCGGGCGGCGGAGTGCGGGGCGGCTTCAGCTACGGGGCCACCGACGACCACGGACGCGCCGCGGTGGAAAACCCCATGCACATCCACGATTTACACGCCACAATTCTCAGCGCGCTCGGACTGGACCACGAACGCCTGACATACCCCTACGCGGGACGCGCCTTCCGCCTCACCAATGTCGGGGGCAAGGTCGCCCGCGAAATTTTCGCATAAGGCGGTAAACGGCTCAAAAGTTCCCAACCGCGAAACCCCGACCCGCGGCATTCCCGCGCACCCACTACTCTGACAGCCCACCCGCCCTCCTCCCGGGGACTTTTCAAATACGGACCACGATTTTGTTCCGGTAAAGCCAGCGTGCAAAAACAACCAGCGTGCCAACCGTGAGCAGCGGCAGCAACCACGGGGCATCCACGGCGTTTTTGGGAACAAGACGGCTCGCAATGCCCCGGAAAAATCCCAGTCCGGAAAGCAGGTACAGAAGGAGAGGATTGGAGCCAATCCAGAGAAAGGGGGTCGCCCACCAACGAAAACCCCCAAGGTCCATGAGCCCGTAAAAAGCCGCCAGCAGCAGCGCGCTCCATCCGGCGCTCCAGAGCACAAAGGAGGAGGTCCAGATTTTTTTGATGATGGGAAAAAACGGACTCCAGAGAAAGCCCGCGCCTAGCAGGATGATCCCTCCCAGCGCAAGACCCCGGAGGACAGCGCGCGGACACGGCTCCGAGGTGATCCAACGTCCTGCCAGCACGCCAATCAGAGCGGTGGCCACCGCGGGAAGGGTGCTCAGCAGGCCCTCGGGATCCCACGTCTTGGCATGGAGCCTTCCCGGGAGGCAGATCGAATCCACATAGTTCGCGATGTTGTTTCCCTCGGCAAATCCCGTAACTCCGGTGCCGGGAACGGGAATCCAGTAAAAAGGCAGGGCGTACCCGAGAAGAATTCCCCCGCACACCACGGCGAGCATGCGGTTGGAGAGGCGCAGACTCAAAAAACCGGCGCATGCCGAGGCGATGCCAATACGCTGTAACACCCCCATCCAGCGGACATGCTCCAAGCCCCGCTCGAGCCCGCCGTTGTAGAAAACGCCCAGTGCAAAAAGAAGCGCGCCGCGCTGCGCAATGTGACAGACCGCGGAGGGCATCCCGTCGCGCTCGACGCGCCGCGGGAGCGCAATGGCGGAGGAAACTCCCGCGAGAAATACGAAGAGGGGAAAAATGAGGTCGTAAAAATGAAAGCCCTCCCATCCGACGTGGGTGAATTGGGTGCACAAAGCCTGGGTGATCCCACTCTGGGGTGCAAACGCCTTGAGAAGAGACTCAAGCGCAGAATGCAACCCCAGGATCCAAAACATGTCGAAGCCACGCAGGGCGTCAAGGGATGCAACGCGGGCTGGAGTCGGGGGGGTGCTCATAAACTCGGGGGCTATCAGGAGACTGTTAATTCGCGTGCGGGAAAGGCCCGCTCCGGTCTTCTCAGAGGTTGAGTTTTCCGGCCCAAAGCGAGCGCTCGCTCCGAAAATACTCCAC
>JBILWF010000381.1:0-3865 GCA_044370075.1 Chthoniobacteraceae bacterium
TCCTCGCGTGCTTCCTTGTAAATAGAGACGAGATGATCCACGTACGCCTCCGTGGGCTGGATCCCGCGGAAGGCTTCCCGGGCGAAACGCTCGAGGGCGGCACGCAGTTCCTCGGGTTTGGGCACCGCGCTCTTGTCATCCATCGGAATGCCCAGCGCACGAAGCCCCGGAGGCAGGTCGTTTTCCTGCTCCGGAATGCGCTCGACATCGATCCAGTCCACCCAGATCGCCAATTCCGGGCCTATGCCGTTTCGCTTCACCCCCAGACTGTTTTTAAATTTGAGCTGCTCGAAGTTATCCGCCGTTCCGCGTTCCCGGATGTACAACCCGTTTTGGTTTTGGTCGCGATGCCTCCAATTACGGCGGAAGAGAATTTCAAGGACGCCGGGGTTTTCCACCGTTCCCGTCACCTGATGCACCGAAGTGATGGGGCGCGTCCTACCCTTGAAACCGAAATCCAAAAAGCGCTGCTCCGGCGCCGACTGCGGTGTGAAACCGGCGCACACCCGGATTCTGTAATCCCCCACCGGGAAATCCCCCGGAAACCTGATGAAAAACGAGCCGTTGCGTCCTCCGTCGATGTCAACAACAGCGAGGTATGCCCCCGTATCCAATTTGGGCTGTTCCAGATAGTGCTTGGTATAAGCGAACGATTCAGGCCCGCTTGTGAAGGCGCGGTTGGCTTTGTCCGCGGTATTTTCCACGGACTTAAAACCGAAATCCTCGGGAGGGGGCGCTCCGGAAATCTTGCTCCACGAGCGGCGGAAGATGGCCTCGGTTTTGGAGTTCTTGCGGATTTCGGCGACGATCTCCGTGTTCTCCGGGCGGCTTGCGGCCTCTTCCACAGCCTTCACCCACGCCTTGGCGCGCTCGTGGGCATCGAGCCCTTCCGCTAAATAATCCGAGATGGCCTTCACGGTGGTCTCAGGTTCGAACCGGAAAGACTTCTGGGTTCCCCATGCAGCCCGGAGTTGGAGCGCCTCGCCCAAAGCCTCTTTGGCGATGGCCTCGTACTGCTCAAACTGGTTCCCAGACATGAACAGGTTCGCACCGACGGTATCAAACCGGGCGGCATCCGTGTCGGACGGTAAATCGCTCACGTCCGCGTCGACTCCGAGCAGGACACGCAGCGTATTTTTGTATTCGCGCTGGTTGAGACGGCGCAGGGTGATGTGGCCGTGTTGATCGCTCAAGCTTTTGCGCGCGGTCACCAGCGTGTGGGCCAGATCGTCCAGCAAATCAGCCTTGGGCTGGGGGGCGGGCTGTTTGGCGTCTTCGGGTGGCATTTCGCCCGAGTTCAATGCGTCGAGCACCTTCTGCCACTTCTCGGCCGTTTGCGGGTCGCCGATGGCAAAGGAAAGATCATCGACCCGGAACTTGCCCTTTTGTTTTTCCGCCCCGTGGCACTCCTGACAGTGCGTTTCCAGGAGGGGTCGGTGGCGGGCGTCGAGAACGGCCCGCGGTGCTGCAGTTTCCTTCGCAGAAATCGCCGCACAAAAACCAAACGTCAGCAGGAATGGGGTGTAGTACCGCATGGGGGGTGGCAACGGTTTGCCCAGCAGTCTGGGGAAGTCCTCCGGCAGGTACAAATTTTTTTCACCCCAAAACACCGGCCCATCCCCGCGAGACGGTGTGACTGTGTGAAGCCGTGTGCGGCAGCGGGCGCGTAAAAACGCGGTTCGCGGTTCTCAAAAGCCAAGGAGTGGAGCGCGGCGGAAGCTTTTGCGGACGCCTCCAATCTTGAAGATGCGTCTTTTCTAAAGTAAAATTAGCCACACATTTAACCCACATGGATCTGCCGTCCCCCCCCCGCCGCATCCTGCACGCGACCGGACTCGTCCTGCTGCTGTGCGCTGCCGCAGTCTGCCCGGTGTTCGCGGAGGATACCCCTGTCACGGGGGGCATTTCGCCCGGAAAGAAATACGAGGTCCGCAGGCTGCGCATCCCGGACGGACCGCTGAAGGGCTCCTACGGTCTCCACCTTTTTGATGTGCGTACCAACGAGAGCATCAGGGAGTTGCATTCCGGTGGATATTTTTCCTACCACGACGCCGTAGCCGGCGCATGCGCCGCGTTCTGGCATCCCTCGGGCCGTTATGTGGCCGTTTTGAACACGGAAAAGAAAGACTCCAGTTCTCTGTATCTCTTTGCTGTGGATGGAGAAAATACGAAGAAAATTCCGATGCCGGATTACGCACTTCAGGTGCTTCAAAAATTCAAGGAAGGCAAACGCGGGTTTCTGGAAGGCCCCCAAGTTCGCGGGCCCGAATGGATCCAAAACGCGCTCCAATTTCGCATTTTTTTCAAGGTGCCGCCCCCCAAGAGGACCGAGAACCAGCCTGGTCAGGAATACGAGTCCCTGATCTCCGTGGCGCCGCAGGAGCAAAACGGCCGTGTCACGGTGGAGTTATTGAAAATCAGCCATCCCCGGTCGACTTCCGAGTACCGTTGACCTCCGCTGCGGGCCCGAGGCCATCCAAATACTCGCAAAAAAGGGGAGGGCACTCCCCCGAATGCCCTCCCCCCCCTATGACCAAAACCGAAGCTACTCTTCACCCTGCGGCGGCAGTGTCTTCGTCGTCACGCACGTGACGTTTCTCAAATTAGCATGCGCCATGCCATGGCATGCAAACGGCTTGAAAGAAACCGGGGTGGGAATTTTAAATTTATTAGCTGCAGCTGTTTGGGAAAAAACAGCCGCAGATTTGCGCCCGGCTCCGAAGCGTGCGGGTCGCGGAATTCCCTCTGTTGAATAAAAGACGACAGGACGTGTTTATTTTGAACCATCCGTGCTCTTTTGGAGCAGCCAAAGTCGGTCGATCCGGGAAGCCATCTCGAGATCCCAATCCGTGACGTGTGCTCCGCAATCGTGAGTGAGCAGGGCAACGCGCACACGCCGGTAGCGGATGTCCACATCGGGGTGATGCCCCATGGCCTCGGCCAGTCCGCCCAACAGGTTCACCCATGCAACGGCGTCTGGGAAGCATGCGCATTCAAACCAGCGCTCCAAACGGCCCCCCTCCATGCTCCAGTCTGCAAGCCTTTTCAAGGCTCCTCGGAGTTCTGCTTCCGTCGGAATCCGGGGCGGGGAGGGCATTTTTTGCTGCGGGGCACCGCTGCCGTTTTTGTCGGTTTCCGGGGGGAGGATCCCGCGCTGAAGACGTTTTTTTTCTTTGCTTTCCTCCTCCTCGATCACGAGCGCAATTTCGCCTTTAGGCGGGTGTTTGCTGTAGTGTGCGAGAAGGTCGGCGGCGGCGCCCGTGCGGTATTCCTCGAACTTTTTGGTGAGTTCGCGCGCCACGCACAGACGGCGCCGGGGCAGGATCCGGGAGGCTGCTTCCAGCGTCTTTAGAAGGCGGTGCGGAGATTCGAAGAAGACCGTGGTGCATTCCCGCGCGGCGGTTTGGATGAGTGTGTTTTCACGTTGTCCGCTTTTGACGGGAAGAAAGCCGCCAAAAAAAAAGCAGCGCGAATCGAATCCGGACCCGACCAGGGCCGTGAGCACTGCGCTGGGGCCGGGGATGACCGAGTAGGGGATTTGTTCCTCGATGCAGGCGCGCAGCAGTCTGTGGCCGGGGTCTGAAATGGAGGGCATGCCGGCATCGGTGATCAGGGCGATATTTTTTCCAGCCTTGAGCTGTTCGCTGAGTTCGGCTGTGCGACGGGCTTCGTTGTGCTGGTGATAGGACACCAACGGGACGCGGATGCCGTGGTGGGTGAGCAGGTGGCCGGAATGGCGCGTGTCCTCGGCGGCTACGCAATCGGCTCCGCGCAGGATTTCCAGAGCCCGCAGCGAGATGTCGCCGAGGTTTCCGATGGGAGTGGCAATCAGGTAGAGCACAACAGCGTCCGCGTCAGAAGGCGG
>JBILWF010000382.1:0-3863 GCA_044370075.1 Chthoniobacteraceae bacterium
CCAAAATCCACCGCCCCAAGGCTCATTAAATTGCCGGAAATGCCGTATTTGACCATGCCGGTGATCGCAAAAAGGAACGACAGAGGAATGGCAGCCGCGACAATCAAGGCAGCGCGCCAGTTGCCCAAAAGCGCCATGAGTACCACAACCACCAAAATCGCCCCCTCCGACAGGTTATTTTTCACCGTGCCAATGGTGCGGTCCACCAGTTCACGCCTGTCATACACCACCGTCAATTCCACGCCCGTCGGTAGTTTTTCCCGCACGTCATCGAGGCGCGGAAATACCCGCTGACAAACCACGCGCGCATTCTCCCCGGCAAGCATCATCACGGTTCCGAGCACGACCTCTTCGCCATCCATGGTAGCCGCCCCGGTGCGAAACTTGGATCCCACCGTGACAACCGCGACATCCCTCACGCGCAGCGGCTCCACTGCCGCGCCAAACTTCAACGGTAGCTCCTCGATTTCACGCGCCGACTGCACGCGCCCCACCGCGCGGATCGTAACCTGCCGCCCCTCGCGGGCGACAATTCCCCCGCCCGCATTTTCCACGTTTGCACGAACGGCATCCGCCAGGTCCGCAACGGTAAGCCCGGCGGCCGAAAGCGCATCCAAACGAGGCTCGACTAAAACCTGACGCTGATGTCCCCCGTTGGTATTGATCTCGGCCACGCCGGCGACGGATCTAAGCAGCGGTTTGACCACATACTCCTGCGCATCGTAGAGAGCCATCAACGCCTCAAGTTCGACGCCCGGTTTTTCGGCAGCACCCCGCCTCCAGTGCAGCGTGTAATAAAAAATTTCCCCGAGTCCCGTACTGATCGGTGCAAGCTTTGGGGAACATCCGCGCGGCAGCTCATCCAAGATTCCACTCAAGCGTTCCGCGACCAACTGTCTGGCCTGCAAAATGTTCGTCCCGTCGGTAAAATTCATTGTAACCTGGGAGAGACCGAACTTGGTCAACGAGCGGATTTCCTCCACGCCGGGGAGCCCCTGCATTTCCACCTCAATCAGCCGCGTAACGGACTTTTCGGTTTCCTCGGGAGCAAGCGAGGGGACCTCCGAATTGATCTGAACCTGCACACCAGTCAAATCCGGGACGGCATCGATGGGCAGACATGTAACAGCATACAGGCCAACGCCCAACAACGCCGCGGCAAACAGCAACACGAGGGCCCGCTGTCGCATCGAAAACTCAAGAATGCGGTCAATCATGTTAGCGCGCTTTTCCCGCGGCCGGTTGCGCCGCGGGGGCCACGCGGACAGTCACCGGTGTTTCGCGGCACGCAACAGCGGTGCCCTCCATGGTTACTCCCGCCAGCAACTCGACTTGCTGCCGGGCCTCCATGGCATCGAGTTGGGTTGCGAGCATCGCATCCACCGCATCGAGGTATTGTGTCTGTAATTCCACATATGTGCTGATTGGGACTGCTCCGAGCCGGTAATGTTGGTCAGCGAGTTGGGCCGCTTCAAAAAAGCGCTCCGCCGAATTTGCAGGCCACTTTGCCATCGCCTCCATTTGAATCCGGTAGGAATTGGCCGCCGAGGCCACATGTCTTTCCATTTCGCGCACCGCTACTTTCATGGCGACTTCTGCCTGGGTTTGCCTCGCCTGACTCACGGCGATGTTACCCTGGTTGCGGTTCACCAACGGCAGGGGAATGCTCACCGAGATGCCAAATTCGCGCTGCCGTTCGGAGCCCTTCTGTCCGGCCGCGTAGGGTTGGACAGACACCGAAGGCCATCGCTCGTTTTCGCTTAGCTTGACCCGGAACCCCTGCTGCTCCATCTCCACGGCACGGGCGCGCACTTCAAAATTGCGTATCCGCGCGCTTTTGAACAACTCCTCGAGCGGCGCGGCCGGCGGAAGAAGAAAGGGCGTGCGCTTCACGGACACGGGCGTATCCACGGAAAGTCCACGCAGTTGGTTCAGCTCAAACCGCGCATTGAACAGCTCGCGTTCAGCCTCCGACGCCCGCCGGTTTACCGACAGTCCGCTGGCCTCTATGATCCGCATAGCAAGCAAGGGCGCCACCCCCGCGGGATCCCGTTGGACAAGAACGGCAAGCACACTTTGAAAACGCTCGGACACAGTCCGCGCGGCCTCAGCGCGTTCCTGAGCCGCGAGCAACTTAAACGCCAGCATGCGCACCCGCATGCCGAGTGCCGCGCGAAACTGCTGCAGCCCAAGCTGTGCCAGCTCCAACTGGCGATTTGCGATCGCCTTGCGCAACGCAAGCCGCCCGGGAAACTCAAAGGTTTGCGAGACCGTAACCTGCCACGAAAGGCCATCGCCCGTTTTCATCCCCTCGAGACTCTCCACCAACATCCGCCCCGTCTTGGTGGAGATCTCCGGATTTTGCCAGGCTCCGGCTGCAACACGCTGACCGCGCGCCACTGCAATCTCCGACTCATAAAACTTCAACTCCGGATTTCCCTTCAAAGCCTCCGTGACAAAAGACTCCACGGGAACGCTCTCCGCACACCGTGCAGGAGTGGACAAAAGACATCCCGCAATCCACGCGGAGATTCCGAGCAAAATTATTCTGCGCATAAAAAAAGGTAACTAAACTCGACTATTTTCAGCTCTCAACGGGATCAGCGCGCGCGCGCCCCCGCCCTCCGCACCCCTCAGGGCCGCCATATTCCATCGCTCTGGTCCATGCAGAGCGGGCTCCGACCGTTTTCTCAGATTCTCAAAACCCGTGCAGCCTGCGCGGAGGGCCGAGGGCACGGCATTCCCCACGATGGCACGAAGCCTCGCTGAGATACATCGCCCGCCCGTTTCTGTTCCAAATTCAAAAGACTCGCAGTAACCTCAACCGGGCGCGGAATCTTACGGGCCGCAGATTCGACGCTTACAACCGAATCCTCGGAAAGAGCCGACTCCGAACGCGGAAATACCAACAGGTGATCCTGAGTGTCCCGGTCACTTTGGGAGAAAGCCGCGAGAATTCCGGACAAAAGCGAATGCCGGTGCTGGGGTTTTGGGAACCCCCCTTCGTGATGCAACACCACAATGGTGGCATACCGTCCTCCGCCGACAGAAACTTCGTGCTGGCCGTCCAGACCGCCGAGCACGCATGCCACTGCGGGCACCAAAGCCGGCGTGGCAAGAACCCATGCCGCAAGACATACCACGGCCGCCCAGAACCTCCAGGCCAAGCCGGCGCGCTCGGGATTAGGTCGGTGGGTTCTCATGGAGTTCCGGGGGGATTAATACGGCAGTGAAAGGCTGCTCCGAACAAGGAGGTTCGGGAAGACCCAAGTAGATCAAGCACGGTGCAGGCGGGCGACCGTCCGCAAGCGGCGAGCCCTACAGGGCGTCCGCCGAGGTCCAGGCACGCGCCTTTTGACTGGATTGGCCGAGGCCTTCAATACCCAGCTCAACCACGTCACCGGGCTGAAGGAAAACTGGCGGTTTGAATCCCAATCCCACGCCAGGAGGAGTACCGGTACTGACCACGTCGCCGGGCAGCAGCGTCATGAACTGGCTTATGTAACTCAGCAACTTTGGCACGCGGAATACCATCTGGGCCGTGCTGCTGTTTTGGCGAAGCTGCCCATTTACCTTCAACCACATCGGGAGCGCGTTCACATCGCCAATTTCGTCCGGCGTGGCTAGGAAGGGGCCGAGCGGGGCGAACGTGTCCGCGCTCTTTCCCTTTACCCACTGGCCCCCGCGCTCGAGCTGCCATTCGCGCTCGCTGTAGTCATTGTGAAGAGCGTAACCCGCCACGTGATGGAGCGCGTTCTCCTCGCTCACGTAACTGGCGCGTCTCCCCACAACAAAGGCCAGTTCCACTTCCCAATCGGTTTTGAGGGACCCGCGGGGAATCACCACGTCGTCATTTGGACCAC
>JBILWF010000383.1:0-3852 GCA_044370075.1 Chthoniobacteraceae bacterium
GGGCATATTTGGCGGACGCGACACCCTCCTGCCCGCGGGGTTTCACCGTCCGGTCGCCGTGCTTTTGCAAGCGTTGTACGCGTGGATGATGGCGTTTGCAGGCATCGGAATGTTCCGTTCTCTTTTTGGCGGATCGAGTGGAACCATCCGCTATCTCTCGGATGCCTCCTACTGGTTCTACCTCGCGCACTTGCCGGTAGTAATCCTCCTGCAGGCAGCGGTCTGCGAGTGGTCCCTGCCCGCCCTGCTGAAGTTTCTGGTGGTTTGCCTTTTCGCAGGCATGGCGATGCTGGTGAGCTACCAGACACTTGTCCGTTACACGGTAGTAGGCAGTTTCCTGATGGGGAATTACTTAAAGCTCGGAGCGAAGCCGCACAGTGGCACGCGCGTCTTTCTCTAAATGAATTTCCACCACACAAACAAGGCCCCGGGGCGGGCGCCGCGGTGAATGCACGTTTGATCTTCCCCTGCAGTTGCCGCCAGCCGTAGAGAGAGGGCGGTTTTTCTTCCGCCGCGTTTTTTCTCATGCCCGGTTTACCCCTCACCCTGCGTCCCTACCAGCGCGAGGCCGTCGAGGCGGTGCTAGCCGCGCGCCGCCGCGGAGTCCGGCGCATGGTGGTTTGTCTGCCGACGGGCGCGGGAAAAACCGTTATTTTTTCGGAATTGGCGCGCCTTGCGCGGAGGCAGGTGCTGGTACTTGCACACCGCGAGGAGTTGCTCGGGCAGGCCCGCGAGAAACTCGAACGCGCCCTTGCCGGACGCTCCGTGGTGTCCATCGAGCGGGGCTCGGAACGCGCGGCGGCCGGGGCGCGAGTGTTGGTATGCTCAATCCGCTCCCTGCACGAGGAGCGGCTCGCCAGCCTCCTCCGCGGACGCGACATTGGATTAATCCTGTACGACGAGTGCCACCACGCTGCGGCCGAGGACAACCTGCGGGTACTGCGCCAGCTGGGTGCGTTCGATGACGATTGGAGCGGGACACTCCTAGGATTCACGGCCACCACTTCCCGCGGCGACGGCAAGGGGCTCGACGCGGTGTTTGAGAAAATTGTCTACACTCGCACACTGCCCCAGATGATCGGGGAGGGTTATCTCGCGCCCCTGCGCGGATACCGCATCTCGACAAGTGCGGACCTCTCCCGGCTTTCCGCCAGCGGACTGGATTTCCGCGAGGACGACCTGGCCGAGGCGGTGGACATTGAGGAGCGCAACGCCCTGGTAGCACGCTCCATTCAGGAACTGGCACGGGACCGGCGCACGCTCACGTTCTGCGTTACCGTGAATCACGCGCGCCACCTTTCCGGGGCGCTCAACCGGCTGGGAGTTGCGGCCGGGATGGTCTATGGCGAGATGCCCTCCGCGTCGCGTGCGGAGGTGCTCGCGGACTTTCGCGCCGGACGATTGCAGGTGCTCGCCAACGTGGCGGTTCTGACCGAGGGATTCGATGACCCTGGGGTTTCGTGCATTGCCATGGCACGCCCCACCCGCTCCGAGGGCCTCTACGCCCAGTGTGTGGGACGCGGAACCCGGCTCTTTGAGGGAAAGAAGGACTGCCTGATTTTGGATTTTGTCGATGTTTCGAGTCTGAGCCTCTGCACCCTGCCCTCACTCTTTGGAATGCCCCGACATCTCGATTTGCGAGGCCAGGAAGCCGGGGATGCGCGGCGGGTCTGGCAGCAAATCCTGTTTGATCATCCGGGCTTTGAACTGGAGGCGGCGGCGGTGACTCTGCCGGAAATTCAGGAGCGCGCGGCGGCTTTTAACCCGCTGACTCTTGAGGTCCGCGAGGACGTGCGCGCCATATCCGGGAACGCCTGGTTTTCCCTGGGGCGGCACGGGCTGGGATTGCACTTTGAACGCGCCCCGGGGGGCGTTACCGAGGTGCTCGTTCTCAGGCGACCCGGCCGCGGAAGAGTCTGGGAGGTATGGATGGATGGGGAGCGCTCGGCGCAGTTCTCGGAAATCGAAGAGGCCGTTTGCGCCGTGGACTACGAGATTGAGCGGCGCGGCCGAGCGCCCGCCCTCTCCGCCCGCCCGGATGCCGCCTGGAGGCAGGCAACCGTGGAGAACATTCCGGTCGCGCAGGCGCTGCAGGAAGCGGTCTGGATGCGCGTAAAACGGGTCACATAGACTCCGCAGCCCGGCGGGCTGCGCTCTACGGGGAGGTTTTTCCCCAGAAACCACACCGCGTACTCAGGCGAGAATGGAGCGCACCACCTCACCCTTCACGTCCGTGAGTCGGAACTCCCGCCCTCCGTGCCGGTAGGTTAGTCTCTGGTGGTCGAGTCCGAGCAGGTGCAGGATTGTGGCGTGCAGATCATGAATGTGCACGATGCCCTCCACAGCCTCGTAGCCGAGGTCATCGGTGCGCCCGTGCACGTGGCCCGCTCGCACGCCTCCCCCGGCCATCCACATTGAATAGCCCCGGTTGTTGTGTCCGCGCCCGTCGGTGGTGGGATCGTCGGGAGTGCGGCCGAACTCACCGCCCCAAACCACCAGGGTGTCCGCCAACAAGCCGCGCTGATCCAAGTCCTGGAGCAACCCCGCGATGGGACGGTCAATCTGGCCGCAGTTGCGCACCATCCCGGCCCCGAGTGCCCCGTGCAAATCCCATTCCATGTGGGTGATCTCCACAAAGCGGACGCCGGCCTCGAGAAAACGCCGCGCCATAAGACACTGTTTTCCAAAAGTTTCACTCGGAGCCCGGTCCGCCCCGTACAGCGAGAGCGTTGCCTTCGACTCCCGCGAAAGATCCATGACCTCCGGCATCTGATCCTGCATGCGAAAGGCAAGTTCGTAGGACTGAATCAATCCCTCCACGCGCGCATCCTCCAGGGATGAACTCGCGCCCCGGTTGAGATCCTGAAGCAGGTCCAGTCCTCTGCGCTGCGCCGCACGGCTGCGAGAGGCATTCTCAAGGTCCCCCACCGTCAAAGGCGCACCCGACTGATTTGCGTTTCCCAAAGTCACCGCCGAACAGGACGCGGGCAGGAACGCGCTCGCATAGTAGCGGGCCCCGCCCAGCGCAGTCAGCGGGTTGATGGAAATAAACCCGGGCAGGTTCCGGTTCTCGCTCCCCAGGCCGTAAACGGTCCACGCACCGAGCGAGGGGCGCACGAACTGGAAGCTGCCGGTGTGCATCTGCTCGAGGGCCTGGGCGTGGTTTTCGTTGTCGGTTTGCATCCCGCGCAGCACGCAGAGTTTGTCTGCCTGCCGGGCGATTTCGGGCAACAATTCCACCACGTCGATGCCACTGTCCCCGGCTCGCTTGAAGGCCCAGCGGGAGCCAAAGAGCCTGCTGCGGGAGGTTTTGCCCGGGTTGCCCTGCTGCCGCAGCAGCTCCGGTTTTGGGTCAAAGGTCTCCATCTGCGAGGGGCCGCCGCGCATGCACAGAAAGATCACCCGTCTCGCTTTGGGTTCAAAATGGGCACCCCGGGGCGTGTCTGCGGCGGATTGCGCCGCATCGTGGGCGGCGCGCACTGACTCCTGCGAGGCGAGGCCCGCCCACGCCAGATAACCAAATCCTGCGGGAGCCGTCCGCAACCAATCCCTGCGCGAAAAAAGGGTTTCTGTCCGGGAGTTCATGGGAGTTTTTTAACGAATCAAACGGTGCTCCACCGAGGCAAACAGCATCTGGCACACATCGGCCCAGCGAGCCTCGGCGGTATCCTCGACGGCAACACTGCGGCCGTCACCGGGCGCCGGTGCCGGCAGTTCCTCCTTCGCCGCGGAAAGGCCCGTGCCGCTCGCAACAAAACCCAGCACCCGCTCCACCTCCTCGGGGCGGGGCGTGCGCCCGAGCACCGTGCGAAAGAGCCACACGACGCGCTGGCTGCCCTGACCGCCCACTTC